>JAVHWE010000294.1:0-7598 GCA_032160285.1 Micromonosporaceae bacterium
CCGCGGTGATTTCGCCGCCGCAGCGGCCGCGGTGATTTCGCCGCCGCAGCGGCCGCGGTGATACCGACGCGCCCGGCGGCCCGTGACGGGCCGCCGGGCGCGTATCGACCGGTCAGTAGCGCTCAAGCGGAGGTGCGGTCGCCGTCGAGCCGGACCTGCCGAGGGTGCCGTCGTAGATCTTCTGCCAGGTGCCGTCGGTCTCCGCCGCCGCCAGCGAGTCGTTGACGTAGTCGCGCAGCGCCTTGTCATCGTGGGGGAGGCCGATTCCGTACTTCTCCACGCTGAACGGCTTGCCGACCACCTTGAGCTTGCCGGGGTTCTGCGCCGCGTACCCCTTGAGGATCGCGTCGTCGGTGGTGACGGCGTCGATCCGCTTGTCAAGCAGCTGGGACACGCACTCGGAGTACGTCGCGAACTCCGAGATGTTGGCGTCCTCGGTCAGCTTCTCGTCGCGGACCCGTTGCAGCGGCGTGGATCCCTTGGCCGAGCAGATCTTCTTGCCCTGAATGGTGTCCTTGCCGGTGATGGCCGTGTCGTCCTTGCTGACCAGGAGGTCCTGGCCGGCGATGAAGTAAGGCCCGGCGAAGGCCACGTCGGCCTTGCGCTTGTCGGTGATCGAGTACGTGCCGACGTAGTAGTCGACCTCGCCGCCCTTGATCGCCGTCTCGCGGTTGGCGGACGGGATCTCCTTGTACTCGATCTTGTCCTTGGCGACGCCGAGCTTCGCGGCGATGAGCTGTGCGATCTCGATGTCGAAGCCGCAGCGCTGACCGCTGGCGTTCTTGTAGCCGAGGTTGGGCTGGTCCGCCTTCACCCCGACGACCACCTTGCCGGCCGCTTTGATCTTGTCGTACGTGGGGCTGCCGGTCAGCGGAACGCTGGTGGTCGCGGTGATGTTCGCACCCGACGACGCGCACGCGTCGGGGTTGGCCGCCGCGCTGCTGGCCCCGCCCTTCGGCGTGGCGCTGGGCGTACCGGACTTGCCGCAGGCGGCAAGTCCGAGCCCCAGCGTGGCCACGGTGATGACCAGGGCGAAACGGTGGATTCGCATGAATGTCCCTTCAGTGCGTCAGGACCTTTGACAGAAAGTCCCGGGCGCGTTCACTACGTGGATTGGCAAAGAATTCTGCGGGTGGCGCGTCCTCGAGCAACTGCCCGTCGGCCATGAAGATCACCCGATTCGCGGCGTGCCGGGCGAAACCCATCTCGTGGCTGACGACGATCATGGTCATACCATCCGCGGCCAGTGCGGTCATCACGTCCAGTACCTCGCCCACCATCTCCGGGTCGAGGGCGCTGGTCGGCTCGTCGAACAGCATGGCCTTCGGCTGCATCGCCAGCGCGCGGGCGATCGCCACCCGTTGCTGCTGGCCGCCGGAGAGCTGTGCCGGGTACTTGTCGGCCTGGTCGGCGATACCGACCCGGTCGAGCAGGCCCAGCGCCCGTTCGCGGACCACAGCGGGCTTCTCGCGGCGGACCTTGATCGGGCCGAGCATGACGTTGTCGAGGATCGTCCTATGGGCGAACAGGTTGAACGACTGGAAGACCATGCCGACCTCGCTGCGCAGCCGGGCGAGCGGGCGCCCCTCGGCCGGTAGCGGCTGCCCGTCGAAGCGGATCTCCCCGCTGTCGACCGGCTCCAGGCGGTTGATGGCGCGGCACAGCGTCGACTTGCCGGAGCCGGATGGCCCGATCACCACCACCACCTCGCCGCGCTGGACCGTCAGATCGACGTCGCGGAGCACGTGCAGCTGACCGAACCACTTGTTGACCCCCACCATGGTGATCAGCGGGTCGGCACCCGTCGAGTCGGTCATCATGCCCCCGCGTACCCCACCTTCGCTCGCCGTGTGCTGATCGTCGTACGCGCAGGTCACGTCCTGGTAACACCACGTACGTCGAGTGAGTCCAGAAGTGTCCTGGTTGCGACAGCGACGGCGGCGACGGCCGCGTCGAACGCCGCCGCGTTGTGCGCGGCGGGCTTGCGAAAGCCGGAGATCTTGCGAACGTACTGGAGCGCCGCCGCGTCGACGTCGGCGTCGCTCACCTCGGGCGTGAACGGTGGACGGAGCGTTTTGATGCTGCGGCACATGCGCGCCTCCCGGTGCGGTACGGATACGCTGTACAACCGTTATGAGTACCAGCCCATTGCCAGCTTCCGCACGCACGTACCAGGTGCGTACCCACGGCTGCCAGATGAACGCCCACGACTCCGAGCGGATCTCCGGTCTGCTGGAGGGCGCGGGTTACCGTCGCGCGGGCGACGGTCAGCAGCCCGACGTGGTCGTCTTCAACACCTGCGCGGTTCGCGAAAACGCCGACAACCGCCTGTACGGCAACCTCGGCCAACTGCGGCCGGCCAAGGACGCCCGGCCCGGGATGCAGATCGCGGTCGGCGGCTGCCTGGCCCAGAAGGACCGGGGCGAGATCGTGCGCCGGGCACCCTGGGTGGACGTGGTCTTCGGTACCCACAACATCGGATCGCTGCCGGCGCTGCTCGACCGGGCCCGGCACAACGCCGCGGCCGAGATCGAGATCCTCGAGGCACTCGAGGTCTTCCCGTCGACGCTGCCGACGCGCCGCGAGTCGACGTATGCCGGCTGGGTGTCGATCTCGGTGGGCTGCAACAACAGCTGTACCTTCTGTATCGTGCCGGCCCTGCGCGGCCGGGAGAAGGACCGCCGGCCCGGCGAGATCCTGGCCGAGGTGCGGGCGCTGGTCGCCGACGGCGCCCTGGAGGTGACCCTGCTCGGCCAGAACGTCAACTCGTACGGGGTGGAGTTCGGCGACCGGTTCGCGTTCGGCAAGCTGCTCCGGGCCTGCGGCGGGATCGACGGGCTCGAACGCGTGCGGTTCACCAGTCCGCACCCCAAGGACTTCACCGGCGACGTGATCGCGGCGATGGCCGAGACCCCGAACGTCTGCCACCAGTTGCACATGCCGCTGCAGTCCGGCTCCGACGCGGTCCTGCGGGCGATGCGCCGGTCCTACCGGGCTGAGAAGTACCTCGGCATCATCGACAGCGTCCGCGCCGCGATGCCGGACGCCGCGATCACCACCGACATCATCGTCGGCTTCCCCGGCGAGACCGAGCAGGACTTCCAGGAGACCCTGGACGTGGTCCGGGCCGCCCGGTTCGCCAGCGCCTTCACCTTCCAGTACTCCAAGCGCCCCGGTACCCCGGCGGAGTCCATGGCCGACCAGGTGCCGAAGCCGGTCGTGCAGGACCGGTACGACCGGCTGGTCACCTGCCTGGAGGAGATCACCTGGGCGGAGAACAAGCGGCTGGTCGGGAGCACCGTCGAGGTCCTGGTGGCCACCGGTGAGGGCCGCAAGGACGGGGCCACCGGCCGGCTGTCCGGCCGGGCCCGCGACGGCCGGCTGGTCCACTTCGCCGGTGGCGGCCCCGGCATCGGCGACATCCGGCCGGGCGACATCCGGCCGGGCGACATCGTGCACACCACGATCACCTACGCGGCACCGCACCACCTCAACGCCGACGGCCCGCTGGTGAGCCACCGCCGGACCCGGGCCGGCGACGTCTGGTCGGCCGGGCACACCCCCACCGGTACCGTCGGGGTATCGCTCGGGCTGCCGACGGTGGGGGTGCCCACCGCGGTGACGCCACCGGTCGCGGTGTGCGCCACCGACCGCTGAGCGGCTCCGCCCCCCAGGACCGCCGACCCGGCGCGGACCGGCCACGGCGTGGACCGGCGACGGCGCGGCTGGCTGGCTGGCTGGCTCAGGTGAGCAGGCGATCGTGTAGCGCCTCGATGTCGCCCTCGGTCATCCCGGCGCGTTCCAGGTACGCGCGCAGCGAACCGTGGCGTTCCCGCAGTTCGACGAGGAAGTACAGCATCGCCTCGCGCGGGCACGGGTTGAGCACCCAGGCCGGCGCGTGCCCGTCCTCCACCGCATCGTCGAGCGTGGTGTCGCGACGCCACGCGTGGAAACGGCGCTCGGCGTCGGCGCTGAGCGCGTAGTCGTCGGCGATGACGTCATCGTCGACCCCCAGCACGCCCAGGGTGAGCGCGGCCAGGACCCCGGTCCGGTCCTTGCCGGCCGCACAGTGGAACACCAGCGGTACGGCGGCGTCGCGGGCCAGCAGGCGAAGCGCCACGCCGATCGGGTTCGTACCGGTCAGCCCGCAGTCGGCCATGTCCGCGTACCGGTCGGCCAGGTAACGCGGCATGTCATCGGGGCCGAGATCATGCTCCGGCCACGGGGCGGCGTGAAAGTTCACGTTGTGGTATTCGAGCCCGAGCGAGTCGGCCACCCGACCATCGGAGGTGAGTTCGTCGGGGCGGCGCAGATCGATCACGGTACGGACGCCGAGCCCGGCGAACCGGTGGACGTCGGTGTCGGACAGCCGCCACAGGCCGTCGGCGCGGTACACCTGACCCCAGCGCAGCGACCGACCGTCCGTCGTCGGGTAGCCGCCCAGGTCACGGAAGTTGAAGACGGTCGAAAACTCGTGGACGCGCGGTACGGAGGTCACTGTTGAAAACAGTATCTCGGTGGACTCAGCCGGCGTGCTCCGCGATGGCGAGGAACTTCCGCTTGGACTCCAGCGCCTGCTGAGCCTCCTTGACGCGTCTGGAGTCGCCGGCTGCCTGGGCCCGTTCGAGCCGCTGCTCCGCCTCGGCCACCTGCTCGCGCATCTGCGCCAGCAGCGGGCTGGCCTCGGGCGGGGTACGCCGCCAGGCGGCGTCCATGGCGTGCTTGATCCGTTCCTCGATGGTCCGTAGCCGCCGGTCCATGCCGCTGGCGGAGTCGCGCGGGACCCGGCCGAGTTCATGCCACTGGACCTGGATTTCGCGGAATCGCGCCTGTGCGATACGCGGGTCGGCGTCCACATTGATCGCCTCGGCCTGGGCCAGCAGCTCCTGCTTGCGGTCGAGGTTGCCCTTCAGCTCGGCGTCACGGGCGGAGAAGACTTCGCTGCGCTGACGGAAGAACGCGTCCTGGGCTCCCCGGAACCGCTCCCACAGCTTCTGCTCGGCCTCCTTGGACGCGCGGGGGGCACCCTTCCACTCGGTCATCAGCTCCTTGAGCCGGGCCGCCGTGGTGTTCCAGTCGGTCGAGGCGGCGAGCTCCTCGGCCTCCGCGACCAGCTCGCTCTTTCGGGTCTGCGCCTGCTTGCGGGAGGCGTCGAGGGTGGCGAAGTGCGCTCCCCGGCGGCGGGTGAAGCCGTCGCGCGCCGCCGCGTACCGCTTCCACAACTCGCCGTCGGTCTTCTTGTCGACCCCGTGGATGGTCTTCCATTCGTCGAGGATCTCCTTGAACCGGTCGCCGGCGGTCTTCCAGCCGGTCGCCTCGGCCGCGAGCTTCTCCGCCTCCTCGACCAGGCTGGTCTTGCGCGCGATCGCCTCCACCCGGGCGGTCTCGCGGGCGGCCCGCGCGGCCCCGGCCTTCTCGTCGGCGATCGTGGCGAGCTTGTCCAGTCGGGCGGCGAGCCCGTCGATGTCGCCGACCACATGGGCGGTGTCCAGACCGGTACGCAGGCGCCGGATGCTCGCCAGCGAATGGGCGGCGTCGGCGGTACCGCTGCCGAGCCGGGCCTCGATAAGGTCAACCTCGGTGACCAGGTCTGCGAACCGGCGCGCGAAGTGGGCCAGCCCTTCGGACGGCGTACCCGCCTGCCACGAGCCGATCGACCGTTCGCCCGTCGCCGTCTTCACGTAGACCGTGCCGTCCGCGTCGACCCGGCCGAACGCCGTCGGATCACCCAGGCTGTCGCTGCGCTCCACCTGGCGCCGGCCAGAGGCGCCCATCGCGCTGAGCGCGCCTACCTGCTCGCGGCGCCCGCCCGCGGCGTCGCCGCGCACGGTGTCGGCCGGCGGCCCGACGGCGTCGGGCTCGTCGGTGTGCGGGCTGGGCTCGGGTTCGGTCCACGAGTCGGCAACGCTGAGCTGGTCGGCTTGCCCGCTGAGCTGGCTTTGGGCGGCACCGGTCTCCGGGGCGCTCGGCAGCTCGACCGCGCTGGGCTCGTCGGTGTGCTGGCCCGGCTCCGGGGCGCTCGGCAGCTCGACCGCGTTGAGCTCGTCGGCTCGCTCACTCGGGCCGTCGCCGCGCTCCGGGTCCGCCAGCGGTTGGGCCGCGCTGAGCGCTCCGACGTGGTCGCCGCGCTCGCTCGGGCCGTCGCTGTCGCCGCGCTCGACGTCGGCTGGCGGCTCGACCCCGCTGAGCCCTCCGATGTGCTCGTTGCGCTCGCTCATGCGCCCATCCTCGTCTTCCCGGCGTCCGCAAGGTCCGGGCAACCCTGCGATGCCGCCGCCATCGCACAGCAAATGTTCACCCGCTCAGGGCATTCTCACAGGTCTGCCCCGGTCCGCGTCGAGCGCCCGCAGCCGAACCGTGACCTTTTGTTGATGCCCACGGCGGTACGGACCGGATAAAGACACCCGATACCGTTTCCGACGTGCCCTTCGTCGCCGCCGCGGTCCGCTGGAACCGGCCCGTCCCCGCGCACCGACCGTACGGTAGTCGTCACCCGTCAGTGGCCCGGCCATGAGTTTGATCATGGAAGGACCGGTGATCGCCGTCGTCGGCCCGACCGCCGCCGGCAAGTCCGCGCTGAGTCTCGCCCTCGCGCACGCGCTGGGCGGCGAGGTGGTGAACGCCGATTCGATGCAGCTCTACCGTGGCATGGACATCGGTACCGCCAAGCTCCCGGTGACCCAGCGGGACGGGGTGGTGCACCACCTGCTCGACGTCTGGCCGGTCAGCCAGCCGGCCAGCGTCGCGGAGTACCAACGACTGGCGCGGGCCGCCGTCGAGGACGTGCTCGCCCGGGGCCGGGTACCGCTGCTGGTCGGCGGGTCCGGCCTGTACCTGCGGGCGGTTCTGGAGGAGTTCCAGTTTCCCGGTACCGATCCGGCGCTGCGGGCGGAGCTGGAGTCCGAGCTGGCGGCCACCGGACCGGGGCCCCTGCACGCCCGGCTGGCGGTGGCCGACCCGGTGGCGGCCGGCCGGATCCTGCCCACCAACGGCCGCCGCATCGTGCGCGCGTTGGAGGTCATCTCGCTCACCGGTGCCGGCTTCACCGCCGTCCTCCCGCAGCCGCGACCCCACTACCGGGCCCTTCAGATCGGCATCGACCTCGACACCCCGGTACTGGATGAGCGGGTGGCCGCCCGCGTCGACCGGATGTGGGCCGCCGGCCTGGTCGACGAGGTGCGCGGGCTGGCCGCGGCCGGACTGCGCGACGGCCGCACGGCCAGCCGGGCACTCGGGTACCGGCAGATTCTGCGCCTCCTGGCGGGGGAGTACGACGAGGACGCGGCCCGGACCGAGACGATCCGGGCCACCCGCCGCTTCGTCCGGCGCCAGCGGTCCTGGTTTAGGCGCGATCCGCGGGTGCGCTGGTTCGACGCGGCCGACCCCGACGTCACCGCGTCCGTACTGGCCGCGGCGGGGGCTTTCGTGGCGGTGGCATGATTGCGGGCGTGTTCGACGACAACGCGGCCACCGGTGCGGCCGTGTCCTTCGCCAAAGGCCATGGCACCGGCAATGACTTCGTCATCCTGCCCGATCCCGGCGGGCAACTGCCGCTCACACCCCGGCTGGTGACGGCGCTGTGTGATCGCCGGCGCGGC
>JAVHWE010000405.1:0-6928 GCA_032160285.1 Micromonosporaceae bacterium
CGGCCGCCACCGGGGTGGACGCCACGAGCTGGGCCTCGGTGTCGAGGTTGATATCGCTGCGGGTACGTCCGCCGGTGACGTTCGCGGCCTGGTCACCGACCGGTTGGACCAGTACCGCGGTGGCCGACTCGTACACCCGGGGTTGGTGTTGGGTGTAGACGAATGCGGCGGCCAGACAGACGAGCACGGACAGGGCGGCCAGCCGCCAGTGCTGTCCGACCTTTCCCAACAAGTTGGACACATCCGTGGTAACCGGTCGGGTCATGTCCATCGGGCGGAGGCCCCCTAGGCGTGAGTGACGTACGGCGTCGGGGTCTCCGCGATGTGGGCGCCCTAGGTCCTAACGGGTGTCACCCGCCGTACGTAACTCCACGTCCGTCCGGGTTTGTGCCGATCGGTCGCACGCATCGGTCAGGACGGTTGGCGGGGATCGATCCAGCCGTGCGCGCCGAGGTGACGCAGCACCACGGTGACCGCCTCGCCGATCTTCATTCCGCTGGTGTCGATCACCAACTGGGCGTCGGTCGGCGGCTCGTACGGGTCGTCGATGCCGGTCATGCCGGTGATCTCGCCGGCCCTGGCCTTGGCGTACAGGCCCTTGCGGTCCCGCCGCTCGCACTCGGCCAGCGGCGTCGCGACATGTACCAGCACGAAGTCGGCGCCGGCCTCCACCGCGAACCGACGGGCCGCCGCGCGGGACACCGCGTACGGCGCGATCGGGCAGCACAGTGCCAGCCCACCGTGGCGGCCGACCTCGGCCGCGACCCAGCCGATACGCCGGACGTTGGTGTCGCGGTCGGCGGCCGAGTAGGTCAGGCCGGTGGACAGGTGCCGGCGCACGATGTCGCCGTCGAGCAGGGTGACCGTGCGTTCGCCGGTCTCCTTGAGGACGTCGGCGACACCCCGGGCGATGGTCGACTTGCCCGATCCGGACAGCCCGGTGAAGAACACCACCAGGCCCCGGTGCCGGCGCGGCGGTCGGGCCCGTGCCAGCTCCCGGGCCACCGCCGGTGGGGTGTGCCACTCGGGCAGGGCCACGCCCCGTTCGAGCAGGTCCTCGATCTCCCTGTCGGCCAGCGGCAGGCGGCGGTGGCGCTGCGGAATGTCATCGCGGGAACGCCACTGCCCGTCCCGGCCGTCGTAGGCGAGCTCCCGAGGGACCAGTACGCGCAGGCCGCCGGACATCATCGACGAGCTGGTGGCCAGCAGGTGCGTGACGCCGTACGCGGCGGCCACCCGGGCCCGCAGCAGCGCGTCGCGGATCTCGTCGCCGTGCGGCACCAGCGGTACCGCCACGATGGTGACGGTCGGCATCCGGTCGCGGGCGGCGAGCAGGCAGCGCATCAGCGCCTCGGGCGCCAACCCGTCCGCCCCCGGCGACGCGACCGGCACCAACATCAACAGATGACCGGCGAGGGTACGGGTGGCGTGGGCGATCTGGGCGAGCTGTGGCCGGTGCAGCGGCCGGTCGGCGATCACGCCGAGGACCCGCCCCGGTGGCAGCAGCTCGCGAACCTCGGCGGGCGTACGCCGCAGCCGACGGAACGGGCCGTGCCCGCCCTCGCCGATCCGGCGGACCCGGCCGGCCACCCCGGTCATGCCCTCCCGGCTGGGCCACACCTCGACCACGTCGACGGCGGCCACCGGCGCGCCCTCGGTGTCGTTGAGAACCAGGACGCGGTGCAGCGGATTGGCCACGTCCAGCCGGGCGAGCAGGCCGGTGGGCACGTCCAGGGTGATCGGTACCGGCCAGGACACCCCGTCGGTGAGCCGCCCGGTACGGGCGAGGTTGATCAGGTCGGCCCGACCGAGGAACCCGGTCAGCGGCGTGTACACCTCCGCCAGGAGCAGATCCAGGTCCGCCAGCTCGTGTGGGCGGGGGGTAAAGGCCGGCGCGTCACGCAGCACCCCGTCGGGCAGCACCCACCCCGTACTCACAAGTCCCCCCTCATGTCCCGTCACCCACCGTGCCCGGCGAACCAGGGCCACAGTCTGTCAGCCGCCCGACAGGCGGTCGAGCACACCCCGACCGCTCACGGGTACCTCGAGCTGCCCGCGGGCGTGACATACATCACGGCGGCCGGCTACCATCCGCCACCGGATCAACTGCGCTTCTGCGGACGTAGCCGGCGTTCCGCCGCCCGTGAAATGCCCTTTCAGGCAGCGGCTGCGTCATACACATGACACTCGGTCATTCTGTGGCATTGGCAGATCTTGTATCGATCAGTATCAACCCATACTGTCCCGGCAAGAGCGCAGGTGCGGACCACCCTCACCCAGCTTCCACCTGTCGACGCTGTGCCGGGCAAACGACTCCCGCCGTGTGCGTCGCACGGCGTCTTTCTACGGAGGGAGTCGCATGAAACCACGTTCTCGGCGACCAGGTGTGGGTCTACCGGAGCTGGTCGCAGCGGCGACCGCCGGCCTGCTGAGCCTCGCTGTCGCGACACCGGCACACGCGACACCGGCACCCGCGACCGTGGCACCCGCGACGGTGGCACCCGCGACCGTGGCGCCGGGACCGGTGACCGGGGATCCGGTCAAGTCCACGGCCGCGGTCAGTCCACTGTGCTCCGCGCCGACCAGGCCGGGCCAGATGTCGTGCCTGTCCCTGCGACGCACCGACGTGGTGGGTGGCCGGGGAATCACCCCGAGAGCCGCCGCCCCCGGCGGGTTCAACCCGGTGGACCTGCAGGCGGCCTACGCCCTGCCGGCGGCCGGCGCGGGTACCGGCCAGACGGTGGCGATCGTGGACGCCTTCGACAACCCCAACGCCGAGGCGGACCTCGCGGTCTACCGGGCCCAGTTCGGGTTGCCCGCCTGTACGACCGCCAACGGCTGTTTCCGCAAGGTAAACCAGGATGGTTTGCCGAGCCCGCTGCCGGCCCCCGACGCCGGCTGGGCCGGTGAGATCGCGCTCGACATCGACATGGTGTCCGCGGTCTGCCCCAACTGCGCGATCCTCCTGATCGAGGGCACCACGCCGACTGGTGACGACCTGTTCGCCGCCGTCAACAAGGCCGTCGAGCTGGGTGCCAGGTACGTCTCCAACAGCTGGGGCGGCATCGAGTACGGCACCGAGTCCGACGACGACGAGGCCGTCTTCAACCACCCGGGCGTGGCCATCACGGCCAGCTCGGGCGACGACGGCTTCGGTACCCTGTACCCGGCCGTGTCCAAGTACGTGACGGCCGTCGGTGGCACGTCGCTGACCCGGACCACCGGCGGGCGCGGCTGGAGCGAGCGGGCCTGGGCCGGCGCCGGCAGCGGCTGCTCGGTCATTGAGGCGAAGCCGGGCTTCCAGCACGACGCCGGGTGCGCCGGGCGCACCATGGCCGACGTGTCCGCGGTGGCCGACCCGGCGACCGGCGTCTCGGTCTACACCACCTTTCAGGACAGCGGCTGGCGGGTCTTCGGCGGTACCAGTGTCTCCGCGCCCATCATCGCCGGGGTGTACGCGCTCGCCGGTCCGGCACCGGCGGGTCTGCGGTCGAACTCGCTGCCCTACCAGGCGGGCGTCGCCGCCGGGCTCAACGACGTGACCGAGGGGTCCAACGGCTCGTGCGGCGGGACGTACCTGTGCACCGCCGGGCCCGGCTACGACGGGCCGACCGGCCTGGGTACCCCGATCGGGACCCGCGCGTTCACCACTGCCAGCCCGGTCGGCACGGTCTCCGGTACGGTCACGGACGCCGGTACCGGGCGCCCGATCGTGGGCGCCTCGGTCAGCGCCGGAGCCGGGGGCGCCGCCACGACCGACGCGGCCGGCCACTACGACCTCGCGCTGCCGGTCGGCAGCCACGACCTCGTCGCGGCCGCCCTCGGGTACGCGTCGAAGACCGTCACCGGCGTGACCGTCGCCGCCGGCGCCACCGTGACCGCGAACGTCGCCCTCGTCGCGCTGCCCCGGGCGGCGATCACGGGCGCCGTCCGCGACGGCTCCGGGCACTCCTGGCCGCTGTACGCGATGGTGTCGGTGGTCGGGGTGCCGGGGGGGCCGGTCTTCACCGATCCGGCGACCGGCCGGTACCGCATCGAACTGCCGGTCGGAGCCACCTACACCCTGCACGTGACCGCGCGCTACGCCGGCTACCTGCCGGTCGACCGGACCGTCGCGTTGACCGGCGGTGACGTCGTCGCCGACATCACGGTCGGCGTGGACACCGCGGCGTGCGTCGCACCCGGGTACGCGATCCACCGGACCGGCCTGACGGAGAGCTTCGACGCCCCGACCATGCCGGCCGGCTGGTCGGTGGTGAACAACACCCCGGACGGCGGCTGGGGCTTCACCGACGACGGCAACCGGGGCAACCAGACCGGTGGCAGCGGGGGCTTCGCCATGATCGACAGTGACAATCTCGGCGTCGAGCTCACCCAGGACACGGAGCTGCGAACCCCGACGGTCGACCTGTCCGGGCAGACGGCCCCGGCGATCAGCTTCAACAGCGACTACCGGTCGTTCACCGACTCTGTCGCCGACGTCGATCTGAGCCTCGACTCGGGCCAGACCTGGGCGAACGTGCTGCACCAGCAGGCGAGCGTGCGGGGGCCGCGGGTGTCGACGATCCCCATCCCGCAGGCGGCCGGCAAATCCGGCGTGCAGGTCCGGTTCCACTACACCGGTACCTTCGCGTTCTGGTGGGAGGTCGACAACGTCCTCGTCGGCACGGCGGCGTGCGAACCCGTACCCGGTGGCCTGCTGGTCGGCCAGGTGGCCGACCACAACACCGGCAAGGGGATCAACGACGCGACCGTGACCAGCGTGGATACCCCGACCGACACGGCCACCACGGCGGCCACGCCGGGCGACCCGATCCTGGGTGACGGGTTCTACTGGATGTTCACCGCCGCGACCGGCAACCACGCGTTCACCGCCGCCCGCACCGCGTACCAGAGCCAGACCGCGACGGCGACCGTGGCGCTCGACTGGGCCACCCGGCTGGACTTCTCGCTGGACGCCGGTCACCTGACGGTGTCGCCGGCCACGATCGCGAAGACGGTCAAGATGGGCGACCAGACCACCGCCAGGGTCACCGTCACCAACGACGGCCGGGTACCGGCGCAGCTGAGCGTCGGTGAGCAGGATGCCGGCTTCAGCCTGCTCACCGGGCAGGGCACCGGCGCACCGCAACAGCGGATCGCGGGTCGGTACACGCCGAAGCGGCTGGTGACCAACGGCATGACGCCGAAGGTAGCCGTCCGGCCGTCGGTCGTGCCGTACGCGGCACCGTGGACCGACATCGCCAACTTCCCGACAGCGATCATGGATAACGTGGTCGGCGTCAACGCCGGCAAGCTGTACTCGGTCGCCGGCACCTCCGGTACGGCGATCCTCGGTACCGGATCGGTCTTCGACCCGACGACCGGCGCGTGGACGCCCATCGCCAGCATGCGGATCGCCCGGGAGAAGCCGACCGGCGGCTTCATCGGCGGCCGTTTGTACGTCGTCGGTGGTTGGGCGGCCGACGGCACGCCGGAGCCGACCCTGGAGATCTATGACCCGGCGACCAACAGCTGGTCGCTCGGGGCCAGCGTGCCGACCGCATTCGCGGCCTCGGCGGCGGCGGTGCTCGACGGCCGGCTGTACGTGGTCGGTGGCTGTGACGCCGACTTCTGCGGCAAGACCAACGTGTACGTGTACACGCCGGCAAGCAACAGCTGGGCCGCAGCGGCCGACTATCCATTGTCGACCGCGTGGGGCGCCTGCGGCGCGCTCGTCGGGCAGCTCTACTGCGCGGGCGGCACCAACGACGACGTCGACACCAAGCAGGGGTTCTCCTACAGCCCGGCCACCAATGCGTGGTCGCCGATCCCGGATCTGCCGATCGACCTGTGGGCGTCGAGTTTCAGCGTCGCCAACGGCGTGCTGCTGCTGTCGGGCGGGGTGACCGACAACACCGCCACGCTCACCAACCAGGGCTTCGCGTTCGACCCGGTCGCCCGGCGCTGGACCACCATCGCGAGCTCCAACAACACCGTGTACCGCGGCGGCGGCGCCTGTGGCTTCTACAAGGTCGGCGGATCGCTCGGCAACTTCCAGGCGGTGAACAAGGCGGAGGTGCTGCCCGGTCTCGACCAGTGCGGGGCCGCCACCGACGTGCCGTGGCTGTCGGCGTCCCCGACCACGGTCACGGTGGCACCGGGCGCGTCGGCGACCGTGACGGTGACGCTGGACGCGTCGGTCGCCGCGGTGAACCAGCCCGGCGCGTACGCGGCGCAGCTCGTGCTCACCAGTAACACCCCGTACCCGGTGGCGCCGGTGGACGTGTCGCTGACCGTCACGCCGCCGAAGACCTGGGGCAAGATCGCGGGGTTGGTCACCGGCGTCTCGTGCGCCGGTGCCACCGCCCCGATCGCGGGGGCCACGGTCCAGATCGACACCTGGGCCACCCACTACACGCTGCGTACCGACGCCCGCGGCGGGTACGCGTTGTGGCTGGACCGGCGCAACAACCCGCTCGACGTGATCGTCGCGAAGGACGGGTACCAGCCGAAGTTCAAACAGATCAAGATCGTCGCCGGGGACACCACCACCGTCGACTGGCCGCTGGCGACCGCCCAGGCCTGCTGACGAGCCGAGGCCTGCTGACGAGCCGAGGCCTGCTGACGAAGACGGAGGTCCCCCGTGACAGCGGGGGACCTCCGCACGTTCAGCCGGTGTTGCGCATGCCGGCGGCGATGCCGTTGACGGTGGTCAGCAGCGCCCGCTCCATCGCCGGGTCGGCCGCCACGCGGCGGATGGCCACCCCGCGGTACCGGGTGAGCAGGGAGACCTGCAGGTGGTGCAGCGGCTGCAGGTAGGTGTCGCGGACACCGAGCGTGCGACGCAGTACCGGCTGCCGTTCCAGCAGCTTCGACTCACCGGTGATGGCCAGCACCTCGGCGACGCTGCGGTCGTACTCGTCGCGGATCCGGCCGAAGATTCCCC
>JAVHWE010000026.1:0-3380 GCA_032160285.1 Micromonosporaceae bacterium
GTTCCTGGTCGAGCAGCCCGCCGATCCGTTCGGTGCGGTGGAGTACATCGGTGACTTCAATGCCGACAAGTACGGAAACGCGCACGCCGAGCTCCGGGCCATCGTCGAGGAGGCGTTCGCCTCCACGCTGGTCAATTCGGTGCGAACACGGGTGGACCTCAACCACGTCGGCATGTGGTTCGCCGATCCCGCCGGTGACGACTTCTGTTTCGGCAAGGACGGTGGCAAGACGACACCGTTCGACGGCGACGGTACCGCCGGCGTGCAGGCGTTCAACACGGCCAACATCCTCCCAGCCAACCCGCTGCCGTAGCCGCGCCGGCTCCGTCCCCGGCTGACCACCGCAAATCCACGGTCAGCCGGGGACGGACGTGGTTGCCGGGCGGGTGACGTGAGGGTTCCGGCCCGGCGTACCGGGGCACCCGACGCTGGTCGGATCGCTACCGGGCGAAGTACGTTGACGCCGATCGTCGGGCGCGGAGCTAGAGTTCGCGCATGCCCCGCCCGTGCCGTGTCGGTATCCAACTGCCCGAGGTGGAACGGCGGGTCGAGTGGCCGGAGTTGTTTTCGCTGGCCCGCACCGCGGAGGATGTCGGGTTCGACTCGCTCTGGCTCGGTGACCACCTGCTCTACGACCTGCCCGGCGGCATCACGCGGGGACCGTGGGAGGTATGGACCGGGCTCGCCGCGTTGGCTGCCGCCACCGAGCGGGTCCAGCTTGGACCGCTCGTCGCGTCGACGAGCTTTCATGCGCCGGGGATGCTGGCCAAGCAGGCGGCAACCGTCGACGCCATTTCGGGCGGGCGGCTGATCCTCGGCCTCGGCGCGGGCTGGAACGAACGGGAGTACCGGGCGTTCGGTTTTCCGTACGACCATCGGGTCTCCCGGTTCGAGGAGGCATTCACCATCATTCGCCGGCTGCTGCGGTACGGGCGGGTCGACTTTGACGGCGCCTACTACCGGCTCGAGGACTGCGTGCTCGACCCGGGGCCGGCACGAACGGGCGGCCCACCGTTGATGCTCGGTTCGATCGGCCCGCGGATGATGCGGATCGGGTTGCCCCATGTCGACGCGTGGAATGTCTGGTGGAGCGACTACGGCAACACCCCGGACGGATTCGCGGCCGTCCGCGAACGCGTTGACGAGGCGTCCGTACAGGCCGGGCGCACGCCGGGTGAGGTGGCCGCCACCGCGGCGGTGCTGGTCGGCCTGCCCGGCGGGACCGGGCGGCTGATGGGCGAGGCATACAACGGTCCGGTCCGACCGGTCCGGGGATCTTCCGACGACATCGGCGGGCACCTCGACGCGATGGCACGCGCCGGCGCCACGCACCTTCAACTCGTGGTGGACCCGATCACCCATCGGTCCGTGGAGATCCTGGCCGACGCGGTCGCCACGCTGGACCGCGACTGAGACCGCGATGCCACCTCAACCGTGTCGTGCCGCCTCGGGCGCGACCCGCCGCGTTTTGACACGGTTGAACCGCTGCGTCAGGCTGCGGGCGTGCGATCTCGAACGGACGGCATGTGGTGGGGTACCGCTATCGAAGCGCCGGACCCCGGCGCCTTGGCGCGGTTCTACTCCGAGCTGCTCGGCTGGCCCATCGGTCACGAGGAGCCGGGGACGGCGATCCTGGCGGCGCCGCAGGGGTCCATCTATGTCGTGTTCCAGCAGGTAACCGATTACCAGGCTCCCGTCTGGCCGCCCGCAGCCGGTCAGCAGCGCCCGATGATGCACTTCGATTTCCAGGTCGCGGACCTCGACTCTGCGGTCGCTGAGGCGACCGGCCTCGGCGCGACGGTGGCTGAGCACCAACCGCAGGAGAACGTCCGGGTGCTCTTCGACCCGGCCGGCCACCCGTTCTGCCTGTGCCTGGACGAGGGCTGATCGCCGGTCCAGCCCCGGAATCCGCCACACCGCGGGACATCGTCGTACAGTCCTCCATATCGCCGCGGGCCGATCACCGAGCCGATCGACGGGTCGGCGATCGGTACGGCCGGTGGCGATGAGCGATGAGGAGCGGCATGAGCCTGCGTGAGGATGCGACCGAGATCCAGGACGGACTGGTGGCACTGCGCCGGGAGCTGCACCGGATCCCGGAGATCGGTCTGCACCTGCCCCGCACGCAGGCCACCGTGCTCGCGGCCCTCGAACCCCTGCCGCTGGAGGTCAGCACCGGTACCGCCCTGTCGTCGGTCACCGCGGTCCTGCGCGGGGGTCAGCCCGGCCCGGTCGTACTCCTGCGTGGCGACATGGACGCGTTGCCGGTCACCGAGGCGTCCGGCGAGGAGTTCGGTTCCCGGCTCGAGGGCGCGATGCACGCCTGCGGCCATGATCTGCACACCGCCGGGCTGGTCGGCGCCGCCCGGCTGCTCGCCGCCCGCCGCCACGAACTCGCCGGCGTCGTGGTGTTCATGTTCCAGCCCGGCGAGGAGGGCTTCGACGGCGCCGGGCACATGATCGCCGAGGGGGTGCTGACGGCCGCGGGCCGCCCAGCCGACGCCGCCTACGGTATCCACGTGCTGTCCTCGCTCCTGCCGCGCGGCACGTTCGCCTCCCGTCCCGGTTCGCTGATGGCGGCCTCCGCCGGCCTGCTGGTACGGGTCATCGGCACCGGCGGGCACGGCTCCCGGCCGCAATCCGCCCTCGATCCGGTGCAGGTGGCGTGCGAAATGGTGACCGCGCTGCAGACAATGATCACACGGCGGTTCGACGTGTTCGACCCGGTGGTACTGACGGTCGGCGTCTTCCACGCCGGTACCAAGCGCAACATCATCCCGGATGAGGCCCACTTCGAGGCCACCGTGCGGACGTTCGCCGCCAACACCCGGGTTCAGTTCGGCAGGTATGCGGTGCAGCTGTGCCGGAGCATCGCCGCCGCGTACGGGCTGGAGGCCGAAGTCCGGTACGACGGCGAGTATCCGCTGACCGTCAACGACGGCGCCGAGTACGCCTTCGCGGCGACGACAGTACAGGAGGTGTTCGGGGCCGATCGGTTCGAGGAGTTGGCCAACCCGTTGACCGGTTCCGAGGACTTCTCCCGCGTCCTGGAACAGGTTCCCGGCGCGTACGTTTTCCTCGGCGCGTGCCGGTCCGACGACCCGGCGAACGCGCCGAGCAACCACTCGCCCCGCGCGGCGTTCGACGACGGCGTCATTGCCGACGGCGCCGCCCTCCTCGCAGAGCTGGTCGTCCGCCGGCTCAGCCGCCCAACGGTATCCCGGTAGGTGCTGGGCGTTGCGGGATCTGGAGACGAACGATGGCGCACCTTCGTTGTGACTTCTTTTCTGAGGTGCTCGGCCTGAGCACGTCGATGACCGTGATCCTGCCGCAGGAAACGTCGTCGCAGATCGGCCTGCGCGGCAGCGTCCACGCAACCG
>JAVHWE010000452.1:0-4030 GCA_032160285.1 Micromonosporaceae bacterium
TGAGGTGATCGTCGCCACCAGCTTCGGCTGCCCGTACACCGGAGACATCGATCCGGCCCGGGTTGTATCTATTGTGGACCGCGTGGTCGCCGACGGGGCGGACCGGGTCTCGTTCGGCGACACCACCGGCATGGCCACCCCGCCGCGGGTGGTTGACGTCGTTTCCCGGGTCCGGGACCGGCACCCCGACATTCCGATTCTGTTGCATTTCCACAACACCCGCGGTACCGCGCTGGCGAATCTGTACGCGGCCCTCCAGCTCGGGGTGACCGACTATGACGCCAGCGTGGGTGGTCTCGGTGGCTGCCCGTACGCGCCGGGCGCAAGCGGCAATGTGGCGACCGAAGAGGTGGTCCATATGCTGCATGACATGGGCATTGAGACCGGCATCGATCTGTCCGCGCTGATCGAGGCGGCCCGGCTGGCCCAGGCGATCGTCGGCCGGGAGTTGCCCTCCGGGGTGCTGCGCGCCGGGCCCCGCCTCCCCTGATCAAGCGTCCCACCTGGCCACGCCGCTGAGACGGGCGGGCTGAACTCATGTAGTCCAGCGTGTCCATATGCGCGGCAGTTCGTTGCTAAATGTGGTGATGTTGTTGGTCTACACCACTTGTACGGCCGGGACGGGAGGCGGACATGGTCAGCTCGGTTCATCAGCGCGACAGGCGCGAACCGGTGCTGGCGATGCCCCGCTTCCCGGTTCGGGTCGGGTCGGGTGGGTATCCCGGGCCGCCGAGGCCGGCGGCTACCGCCGTCGAGTCGGTGGTCCGGGTGATGACCCCGTCCGTCGTGACGACCGCGATGCGTGCCATTGGCACCACGGAAATCGCGCGAATCACGGGCACCACCGACCAGGTGGCGGACGGATCACCGTCCGGCCAATCCGCCGGACTGCTTGTCCTCGATGACGGCGCGCTGTCCCGGTGGCCCTGCGGGGCCACGGCGGTACCGGGGGCCGATCGTCACCGGCGCGGGTGACATGTATCCGGCTTGCCGAATACATGATCACGAAACATCTCCGCTGAGCCCTGCACGGATCGGGCGCATGCAACAGACAGACAGTCAGACAATCTTCGAAAGGTCATTTACTAACCATGAAGACGTGGGTCAGTAACACGGTCAAGGTCGGTGTGCTCTCCTCCGGATTCCTGCTTGCCGCGGGAACCGCCGCGCACGCCAGCGGGAGCACCGGTCACTACACGGAAGGCAACCAGTACGCCGCCAGGGCCGGCGCTGCCGTCCAGCTCGGGACACCCGTCAAGACCGGTGTCAGCGCACAGTTCCTCAGCGGCCGTGGCCACAGCTGGGGTAACGACGGCGACGTCGTCGTCCTCGGCGGCGGCGGGTGCGGCGGCGGGTGCGGCGGCGGTAGCATCTTCGGCGGCGGGTGCGGCGGCGGGCTGCTGAACACCGGTGGGGTACTGCTGTCAACCCGGAGTTCCTGCGACGACGGCAACGTCGTGATCCTCGGCGACGACTTCGGCGACAACTGCGACGATTCCAGCGATGTCTTCCTCACCAGTTTCGGTGGCGGTCACCGCTTCGGCAGCTTCGGCGGCCACCGCGGCCACATCCGCGGTCACCGCGGTCACCACGGTCACCACGGTCGCCACTGACGGCCCGATCGGGTTGGGTCGTTAGTCACCCTCCGAGATAGAACCGGCCGGGGTCAGCGTCCGATAGGGATGCTGGCCCCGGGCCGCGTACGAACGCCGCGACATCGCACAGCGCCGCCCCATGCGGTACCCTAACGATCGTTCAGTAATCGATCGGAGGTCGGGGTGACGCTCGACGGCGAAGCGCTGGAGCAGCTGGACAAACGGGTCCGTACCGGTGGCGCCGAGCGCTACCACGCCGCCAACGCGGCCAAGGGCAAGCTGTTCGCCCGCGAACGGGTGGCGCTGCTCGTCGACGCCGACTCGTTCGTCGAGGATGGTCGGTACGCCAACGTCCTCGCCGAGGGGCTGCCCGCCGACGGCGTCATCACCGGTACCGCCACCGTCGACCGGCGGCCGGTCTGCCTGATGGCCAACGACTCGACGGTCAAGGCCGGCTCCTGGGGTGCCCGTACCGTCGAGAAGATCATCCGAATCATCGAGCGGGCGTACACCACCGGCGTACCCATGATCTACCTGGTCGACTCCGCCGGGGCGCGGATCACCGACCAGGTCGACCTGTTCCCCGGCCGGCGGGGTGCCGGCCGGATCTTCCACAACCAGGTCCGCGCGTCCGGCTCCATCCCGCAGGCGTGCGCGCTGTTCGGGCCGAGCGCCGCCGGTGGGGCGTACATCCCGGCGTTCTGCGACGTGGTCGCGATGGTGGACGGCAACGCCAGCATGTACCTCGGCTCCGACCGGATGGTCGAGATGGTGACCGGCGAGAAGACCACGCTGGAGGCCATGGGCGGGGCCAGGATGCACTGTACCGAGTCCGGGTGCGGGCATTTCCTGTGCGCCACCGAGGCCGAGGCGATCGACACCGTTCGCCGGTACCTGTCGTATCTGCCGTCCAACTGGACGCAGGCGCCGCCCGCCATCACCCCGGGTGCGCCACCGCAGACCGACCTGGCCGCTCTCGTACCAACCAGCGAACGCCAGGCGTTCGACATGCGCCGGTACGTCAACGGCCTGCTGGACGCCGACTCGTACTTCGAGATCCACCGGTTGTGGGCCCGCGAGGTGACCGTCGGCCTCGGTCGTCTCGACGGTCGGCCGGTGGGTGTCGTGGCGAACAACTCCCAGTACAAGGGCGGCGTGCTCTTCGTCGACTCGGCCGACAAGGCAACCCGCTTCGTGCAGCTCTGCGACGCGTTCAACGTGCCGTTGCTGTTCCTGTCCGACGTGCCCGGGTTCATGGTCGGCACGGCCGTGGAGAAGCAGGGCATCATCCGGCACGGCGCGAAAATGATCACGGCGGTGGCCGAGGCGACGGTACCGAAGATCTGTGTCGTGGTGCGCAAGGCCTACGGCGCCGGGCTGTACGCGATGGCCGGCCCCGGTTTCGAGCCGGACGCGACGATCGCCCTACCCACCGCCAAGATCGCGGTCATGGGTGCCGAGGCCGCGGTGAACGCGGTCTACGCCAACAAGATCGCCGCGATCGCCGACGAGGCCGAGCGGGCGGCCTACGTGGCGGCCAGACGCGACGAGTACGACCGCGACGTGGACATCGTCCGCCTTGCCAGCGAACTGGTGGTCGACACCATCGTCGAACCCGCCGACCTGCGCACCGAACTGATCCGGCGCTTCGCCGCCGCCACCACCAAGGACCGCCACTTCTCCCGGCGCCGCCACGGCATCACCCCCGTGTGACAGGAGGTTCCGCTCCCGGACCTCAGCACGAGCAAAGGAGTAGACCATGCCCGACTTCCGGCTCAGCGACGAACACTCCGCACTTCGGCAGACCGTCCGCGAGTTCGCGCGCGACGTCGTCGCCCCGGTGATCGGCGACTACTACGAACGGCACGCCTTCCCGTACGAGATCGTCCGTCAGATGGGGAAGATGGGGCTGTTCGGCCTGCCGTTCCCGACCGAGTACGGCGGCATGGGCGGCGACTACTTCGCGCTCTGCCTGGCCATCGAGGAGCTGGCCCGGGTCGACTCGTCGGTGGCGATCACGCTGGAGGCCGGCATCTCGCTCGGCGCGATGCCGATCTACCGGTACGGCACCGAGGAGCAGAAGCGGACCTGGCTGCCCCGTCTCACCAGCGGCGAGAACCTCGCCGCGTTCGGCCTGACCGAGCCGGGTTTCGGCTCCGACGCCGGCGGTACCGCCACCCGGGCGCGACTGGACGGCGACGAGTGGGTCATCGACGGAACCAAGGCGTTCATCACCAACTCAGGTACCGACATCACCGCCCTGGTCACGGTCACCGCGGTCACCGGGGTGAGCCCCGACGGGGGCAAGGAGATCTCGGCCATCCTGGTGCCGTCGGGTACCCCCGGGTTCACCGTCGCGCCCGGCTACTCGAAGGTCGGCTGGTGTGCCTCCGACACCCACGAACTGCACTTCGACGGGGTACGGGTGCCGGCCG
>JAVHWE010000538.1:0-2969 GCA_032160285.1 Micromonosporaceae bacterium
ACCTACGCGATGCACCGCACCGCCGAGTACGGCATCGCCGCGCACTGGCGGTACAAGGAGACCAAGGGCGCCACCATCGCCGGCCCGCCGGCGCACATCGACGAGATGACGTGGCTGCGGCAGCTGCTCGACTGGCAGCGGGAGGCGAGCGACCCCAGCGAGTTCCTCGACGCGCTCCGGTTCGACCTGTCCAGCCAGGAGGTGTACGTCTTCACGCCGAAGGGTGACGTGATCGCATTGCCGACCGGCTCGACGCCGGTCGACTTCGCGTACGCGGTGCACACCGAGGTCGGCCACAAGTGCATCGGCGCGCGGGTCAACGGCAAGCTGGTACCGCTGGAGTCGGCGCTGTCCAACGGCGACGTGATCGAAATCTTCACCTCGAAGTCCGACACGTCCGGCCCGACCCAGGACTGGCTGGGATTCGTCAAGAGCCCGCGGGCGCGGACCAAGATCCGGCAGTACTTCAACAAGGAGCGCCGCGAGGAGGCGATCGAGGCCGGCAAGGAGGCGATCGTCAAGGCCATGCGCAAGCAGGGCCTGCCGTTGCAGCGGCTGCTGACCTCAGACGCGCTGCTCACCATCGCCCGTGACCTGCACCTGGCCGACGTCGCGTCGCTGTACGCGGCGGTCGGCGAGAACCAGGCGTCGGCCCAGTCCGTGGTACAGAAGCTTGTCGCCGGTTACGGCGGCGAGGAGGGCGCGGTCGAGGACATCGCCGAGACCGCCCTGCCCACCCGGCCGACCCGCCACCCCGGCGCCACCGTCGACCCCGGCGTGGTCGTGCGTGGCGCCGACGATGTCTGGATCAAACTGGCCCGCTGCTGCACCCCCGTACCGGGTGATGCCGTGTTCGGCTTCGTCACCCGCTCCGGCGGCGTCAGCGTGCACCGCGAGGACTGCGCGAACGCGGGTGACCTGCAGGCACAGCCCGAACGGATGCTCGAGGTGGCCTGGAAACCCACCTCGGCGTCCACCTTCCTGGTGGCGATCCAGGTGGAGGCGCTCGACCGGCACAAGCTGCTGGCCGACGTCACCAAGGTCCTCTCGGACGAGAAGGTCAACATCCTGTCGGCGACCGTCACCACCACCCGCGACCGGGTCGCCGTCAGCCGGTTCAGCTTCGAGATGGCCGACCCGAAGCACCTGGGTCACCTGCTCGCCGCGGTCCGTCGGGTGGACGGGGTCTACGACGCCTACCGGGTGACGTCGGGGGCCTGAGCCCGACCTCCGGACCGGGCGACTACGACTGCGTCGCCGGGCTCATCGTCAGGGACTTGATCGTGACGGCCATTTTCGGTTTGCCGTCGCCGGGGTTGCTCGGATCGCTCGGGGTGATGCCGGCAGCCGCCACCTTCTGCACCACGTCCAACCCGGCGGTGATCTTGCCGAACACCGTGTAGTCCGCCGGCAGCTCGCTGTCCTTGTACACGATGAAGAACTGGCTGCCGTTGGTGCCCGCGCCCGCGTTCGCCATCGCGACCGTGCCCTGCGGGTACGCCGGGCGCTTGCCGGTGGGCAGGTTCTCGTCGGCGAACTGGTACGTCGGACCGCCCCCGCCGGTACCCGTGGGGTCACCGCACTGCAGCACCGACAGGGCGCCGCTGGTCATCCGGTGGCACGGGCTGTTGTTGAAGAACTTCTTACTCGCCAGGTACGTGAAGCTCGCCGCGGTACACGGCGCGTGCTCGGTGTCCACCTGTACGACGATCTTGCCGACGTTGGCGTCGATCGTCATCGTCTGGGTACCGGCGCGCGGCTCGCCGGTGGCGGGCGGGGTACCCACGTCCTTGGCGTTCGGGTTCGGTGCCGGTGCCGGCGACGCGCTCGGGTCGACCGTCGGCTTCCACGAACAACTCGTCGGCGAGGCCGCCGCGGACGCCGACGCGGAGGCGCCCGGGCTCGCGGTGCTGCTCTTCTTCTTGTCGTTGCCGGTGAGCGTCACGAGCAGCACCACGCCGACAGCCACCACCAGGACCGCCGCGCCGGCGCCGATCACGGCTTGAGTTCGCCGCCGCCGCTGGGCCACCTCGGCGCGCAGCGTCATCTCGCGTTCCAGCCTCGCCCGCGCCGCCGCGCGTTGCTGCCGGTCCCGGTTGGATGTCACGATCACTCCCTGGATCTCTATGTGTCAGCGGGTGCTGGTGGGGCGTCAGCCGGTGCCGGCCGCCCGGGCGCAGCCGTCACGACGTGCTCGACGGGGACGCGCTCGGGCTGGGCACGGCCGCGGCCGGTGCGGTCACCGTCAACGACTGGATGGTCACGTCCTGCTTGGGAGCGCCGTCGGTGGCGCTGGTGCCGGGGGTCACGCCCGCGGCGGCGATCGATTGGACGAGTTCCAGGCCCTGGGTGATCTTCCCGAAGATCGTGTACTTGGCCTCCAGCGCGGAGTTGTCCTTGTACACGACGAAGAACTGGCTGCCGTTCGTGTTCGGGCCGCTGTTGGCCATCGCGAGGGTCCCGGCCGGGTACAGGTTGGTCGGCGGTGCGGCCGACGGCGACGCGGACGGATCGGTGGTGGGGGCCGGCAGGTTCTCGTCCGGGAACTTGTACGCGGGGCCACCGGTACCGGTCCCGGACGGATCGCCGCACTGGAGCACGTAGATTCCGTCGGTGGTGAGCCGGTGGCACTTGGTGTTGTTGAAGAACTGCTTGCCGGCCAGGTACGTGAAGCTCGCGACCGCGCAGGGCGCGCCGGAGGCGTCGAGATCCGCCGTGATGACGCCCCGGTTCGTCGTGATCGTCATGGTGGGCGTGCCGGTCCTGGGTATGTTGCTCTTCGGTGGGGTGCCGACGTCCTTGACCTTGTCGGAGGCGGCGATCGTGGTCCAGGCGCAGTCGCCGGCCGCGACCGGGGCCTTCTTGTGGGACTTGAACGCGCCGGTGGCCCAGGCGACGCCGACCAGCACGAGCACGACCGCCAGGCCCGCGCCGACCGCCGCCTGGAGCTGGCGGCGGCGCCGGGCCGA
>JAVHWE010000546.1:0-5833 GCA_032160285.1 Micromonosporaceae bacterium
GCAGGTCGACTGGCTGCAGCTGCAGCTGCCCATCGCGTGCCGTGGCGTACACGAGCAGGTCGTCGATGAGTCGGCGCATCCGGTCCACGCCGCCCGCGATGCGGGCCAGGAGGGGACGCAGCGACACTGGGTCGGCGCCGTCGACCAGTTCGTCGTCGAGGATTTCAGCGAACCCCGCTACCGCGGCCAGGGGCGCTTTGAGGTCGTGCGCGGCGATGCCGGCAAATGCGTGCAGGTCGGCCTCCCGTTCGCGCAGGGCTGTGATGTCGTACGACGAGGTGACCGCGCCGATGATGTGCCCGGCGGTGTCGTGTAGCGGCCGGGCGTGCACCATGATTGATTTGTGGGAGCCGTCGGGCAGCGGCACGACGGCTTCCAGGTTGTTGACCTGCTCGCCGGCCAGCGCCCTGATGGCGGGAATTTCCTCGGTGGCCACCGGGGCGCCCTCGCGCGTACGGACGTTTGCGTCGCGGATCGCTTCGATGATGGTCTCGGGGCCGCCCCCGGGTGGCCGGATCTGGCGCGCGACGCGGTTGGAATGCACGATGGTGCCGGTGGTGTCGCACGTGACGACCGTGACGTCGATCGCGTCGAGGACTTCGTGCAGGTATGCCCGCTGCTCGGCCAGCTCGTCGCGGGCTGCGCGGAGCTCGAGCTCCGCGGCCTTGCGGGCGGTGACGTCGTGGAACACCGCGACCGCACCTGCCTGCCCGGCGCCGGCGTGCAGCGGCCGACCGGAGACGGTGATCACGACGCCGTCGGGCTGCCCGGCGTTGCGGATGACCATCTCGACCTGCTCCGTGGGCTCACCGGCCAGGGCACGCGTTAAAGGCAGCTCGGCGGTCGGGAACGCGGTGTGTCCATCGGGCAGGTAGATGCCGTAGTGCTCCTGCCATTGCGGCGCGCCATCACGGTCGTCGGTGATGCCGAGGATGGCCTTCGCGGCGGGATTGTGCAGCAGAAACGCGCCCTGGGCGTCGACGACGCCGACGCCGTCACTGATGCTGTCCAGGATCGCGGTAAGCAGGCCGGCCTGCCGGCGGGCGTCGGCGGTGGCGACGTGTACCTGCGCCCGGGCGCGGGACCGGCCGGTGGCCAGCACCCACACCAGCCCGGCCAGCAACATGCTCAACAGGATCCCGGCGCCGGTGACGACGGTGGGCAGGCTGGTGGTGCCGCCGGGTAGCCGCCCACCGATAGCCTGGATGTCGAGCTGCCAACGCTGGTTGACCACCGTCACGTCGACATGCCGGGACAGGTCCCGGGCACCGGCCACGGTCGCTGTATCGGTGGCGACCGGCACGTCGGCCCCCTCGGCATTCCGCGCGCGGATCGTGACGTCGAGCTGGTTCTGCGACACCCGGGCCAGGGTGGCGCCGGTAAAATCCTGCCCGCGCAGGCCCATCAGTACCCAGCCGCGGAAGGTGCGCCTGCCCTGGGCATCGGGTGGGCCGTAGACGGGGGCGGTCAATGAGAAGGACATCTGCCGCTGCGTGAGGGGCAGGTTCTGATCGATGATCAAATGGTAGGCATCGGAGATGGTGACGTGTCCGGTACGCCACGCCTCGGTCAAGGCCTGGGTCGGTGCTGCCGCCTGGGTGACGTCGACGCCCGGGCGGCGCTGCGACACCCCGTCCAACGACTCGGCGAAGATCGAGAAAATGTGCTGGTGGGGATCACCCTGCGCGGTCAAGGTCAAGTCTGGTACGCCCCGGGACCGCCAGAGCGCCTGTGTCGAGGCGACCTCCTGGTCCGCGGCCGGCACCAGGAACACAATCGACGTGGCGCCAGCCAGGTGCATCTGCGCCAGCGGCGCAGTGGCCTGGGCGAACTGCGCCGCGGTCAATGTGTCGAAAGCGCCGGTCGCCGCGGCGACCGTGCGTACTGTGTCGACGTACCGGCCGGTCTCGCCGGCCACCGCCTCCGCGACCAGCGTGGCCCGGCGGTCCAGTTGATGCTTCGCGGCGCCCCGCTGCCCGGACGCCACAACCGCGCCCACGCCCACCGACACCACGAGGCCCACGACGGCGACGAGCGCGGTCAGCGCCACAGCCGACCAGGGCTTGGCCGTCAGCCACTTCAAGAAGGTCCCCACCTCGATGCCATCGGCAGTCCAGGCGGGGTTCTGAGGTCATAGGCATCGCAAACGGTCAGCGGTCGGTGGCTCAGCACCTGGCCCGTATTACAGCCCGACCAGCCTCGCCAAGATCGAAGTAATCATTGTCTCCGCGGTGGAACCTGTGGGGGGCCAGCCCGTCGCCGGGGGCCCGGCCGGGCGTCGCGAAGACGTGGCGCCGACGGCAGCCGGACGCACGTGTCGTTTCTCACCCTGTCGATCCGTAGAACACCTGGCGACGATCCGGGTTCGATGTTTCATGGCACGTGGGTGGTCACTCGAAGAGGTGGACGGGTCCAACCCATAGCCGGTAGGGTTCGCCCTCGTCGTACCCGGGGGCCCGGCTTTCGACTGGACGGAGACAATGATCGCGGCTGGGGGGCTGCCTGGAATGACGACGACCGACTGGCCGACCCAGGTGATTCCGGCCTATGCCACGACGGCCGACTGGCGGCGGATCTGTCTGGACCGTCAGTTGCCGAAGCCGCGCTTTCCGGCCGGTGTCCGGGTACCCGCGATCGTCTGTCTCATCGGTGTCGCCGTGCTCAGCGTGCTCACCATGGCATTCGAGGTCCCGCCGGGACGCCAGACGGTACCGGAGGCGGTGCTGAGTTCGCAGCGCCAGGTCGTCGTCAGCGTCGCCCACTCCGTGGAGGTGGCCACCCGGCAGGAACTCGACGACCTGGCCGGCCTCGCCGCCGGTTACCAGCGCGACGCCGCGCACGACCCGAACGCCCTGGTCACCGCCGCCGCCCAGACCCGGCGGTGGCGCGGCACCGCGGTCCTCAGCGCCCCGGACCGCCGGGTGGTGGGCGCGCAGGGAGACCCCGTTCCGCCGGAGCGGGTATCGGCCGTGACGTCGGCGGCGCGACGGAGCATCTTCGTGACACCCGACGGCGTGCGATCCATCGTCGCGGTACCGCTGTCGGACGGGCGGGTCCTGGCCGCGATGTCGGCCGTGGTGCTGCGGTCGTTGCGCCTGGAGCCGACCTCCAAACAGGCGATCCTGGTCGCCACCGGCAACGAGATCGTCCAGAGCCAGGGGGTCTCGGGCGGTGGCGCGGCGGCGCTGTCCACCGTCCGCGACGCGGTGCGGGGCGCCCGCCGCCACGACACGGCCAGCGTGGTCGGGCCGGTCGGGCCGGCACCGGCGGGTACGGCGGCGGGGACCGCGCCGGCCGCGAGCGCGGCGCGGGTCGGCGACCTCGACCTCTTCGTCGTGTCGGTCGTCCAGGCCCCGACCAGCGACGACGGCTCGCGCTGGGCCGGCATCCCGCTGACCGGTGCGCTGCTGCTCATCGGGCTGGGCGCGTTCGCGCTGTTGTGGGTGGTCCTGGTCCGGCCGATCCAGCGGCTGCTCGGCCACGCGAAGGCGGTGGCCTGTGGCGGACTCGGCCGGCACGGCCGCCCGACCCGGGTGAGCGAGCTGCGCCGGATAGCCGTGGCCCTGGACGGCAGCCGGGCGACGATCCATCAGCGGCCCGGGCGCGGCGACGACAACGCGCGACGCGCGATGCCGGCGGTCGTCGCCGTGGTTGGCGCCACCGCGGCGATCGCGGCCTGGTCGGCGGCCGTGGTCGTGGTCCACTCCGGGGCGGTCGTGGATTTGCCGACCCAGATCGCCGCCGATACCCAGAACCGGGTGGAGGCGGTGGCGACCTCGGT
Source organism: Micromonosporaceae bacterium (assembly GCA_032160285.1). GTDB lineage: Bacteria > Actinomycetota > Actinomycetes > Mycobacteriales > Micromonosporaceae > Planosporangium. The sequence goes on from JAVHWE010000546.1 coordinate 3,782, forward strand.
GCGGGGCGTCCTGGACCAGGGCCTGAGCCAGCTGTCCGAACTGGTCCGGGTCAACGGCAGCCGGACGACGGCCGAGGTGCGGGCGGTGCTGCGCCGCACGGTCGAGGAGGGTCCCCGCTACCGCAGCCTGTACGTCGCCGACGCCGACGGTACGGCGCTGATCGCCGCAGGTCGACGACCCCTGCGCGAGCCGCGCCGCTTCGTCGACCGTGACGGCGTGTACCTGGACCGGACGGCCGGCCGGGTGCCCGCGATCTTCGTCCAGGTGAAGCTGACCGGCGGGCGGGAGCTGGTCGGTGAGTTCGACCTGGACAACCTGACGTCGGTGCTGCGGCGGGTGGAGGGCCGGGTCCGCGTCATCACCGACGACATGCAGATCGTCCTGGACACGGGCGGCTACCGGGCCTTCGCGAAGGTGTCGTCCGGCGCCCTGCTGCGGTCGGCCCGCGGCGCGGTCGACGGCCGGTCGGGCGCGCTGCTCGACCGGGTCCAAGGGGTGCGGTCGGTCGTCGCGGCCGCGCCGCTGCGGGCCCAGGACAGCAGTCTCGGCCTGCGGTGGGCGGTGGTCGCCGACCGATCGGTTGGGGAGTTCAGCCTGCCGGTCAACGAGATCCGCCGCCACGCCTGGATGGTGGCCATCTGCGGGCTGTGCCTGGCGTTGCTGCTGCTGGGCTGGCTCCACTTCGTGGTGCTGCGCCCGCTGCGGTCCCTGGCCGTGGCCGCCGACCGGCTCGCCGACGGCGACCTCACCACGATCATCTCGCCGGCGCGACACGATGAGATCGGAGCGCTCGGGGTGTGCCTGGACGTCTGTCGACAGGCCCAGGTGTACGGCAACGAACGGTTGGCGGGCGCGCCGCGGCTGCGCGGCGCCGGTCGGGACCGGACCCTCGTACTCCCCCGCATCCCCGCCCAGGCCACCGGTGGCCGCCAACCCAGTCCACGGAGACGATAAGTGCTGTTTCTGTACGTGTTGTTTGTCTGCTTCTGCGGCGGGATCTTCGCCGCCGGGGTCATCGAGCAGCGTAACCATGAGGCGAATCTGCGTCGCATCCCGCACCGGGTGCTGGTCAACGGTATCCGCGGGAAGAGTTCGATCACCAGGTTGTGCGCGGGTGCGCTGCGCGGCGGGAACCTCATGGTCGTGGCGAAGACGACGGGGACGGCGGCCCGGTTCATCTATCCGGACGCGTCCGAGGAGCCGGTGTACCGGAAGTTCGGCATCGCGAACGTCGTCGAGCAGGTCGGTATCGTGCGCCGGGCGGCGGCGTACTTCCCGGACGTCCTGGTCATCGAGTGCATGGCGGTGGCGCCCGCGCTGCAGGAGATCAACCAGACCAAGCTGATCCAGTCGACCATCGGCGTGCTGTGCAACGTCCGCGAGGATCACCTCGCCGAGATGGGGCCGACCCTCGACGATGTGGCCCGTTCGCTGAGCCGGTCGATGCCGGTGGGTGGGGTGTGCGTGACCGCGGAACGCGAGCGGGTGGAGATCCTGCGGGCGGAGGCCGCCAAACGCGACTGCCGCCTGCTCGAGGTCGACCCGGACTCGGTCTCCGACGCGGACATGCGGGGCTTCACCTGGATCACGTTCAAGGAGAACGTCGCCGTCGCGTTGGCCGTGTCGGGTCTGCTCGGCGTCGACCGCGGCGCGGCGCTGTCGGGCATGTGGGCCGCGCCGCCGGACCCGGGGGTGCTGACCGTCGTCGAGTACGAGGTCGGCCGCCGCCACCTGCGATTCGCCAACATCTTCGCGGCCAACGACCCGGAGTCGACGCTGCAGAACGTGCGCCAGCTCGAGGGGCAGGGTGCGATCCACCGGCCGCTGCACGTGGTCATCAACTGCCGCCCGGACCGGGTCGACCGCAACGCGCAGATGGGCGGCCTGGTCGCCACCCTGGACCCGGACCGGGTCTACCTGATCGGCGAGCCGACGCGCAGCGCCAGCACGGCCATCCCGAGCCGGTGGCAGGACCGGGTGGTGGACCTGGGCGGGCGGCGAACCGGGCAGCAGATGGTCACCGGCATCGTCAAGCACATCGCCGACCGCGC
>JAVHWE010000600.1:0-3174 GCA_032160285.1 Micromonosporaceae bacterium
TTCCGGCCTGAACAACCGGGATCCGTCCAAACCCACCGAAGCCGGAGAGCCGGTCCCGGCCGTCGCCGAGTCGTCCGCGATCGGCGACCACGCCAGCCAATCGGAAGATCTGCTGGCCGAGATCGAACGCGAAGCCGCCGCCATCACCAAGGCCGAGCAGGCCCTCAAGGGCCACACCGCTGCGCGGGATCACCTGATCCGATCGGCGCTCGGCACTGAACTCCGTCGGGTCGACATAGCCCGGTCGGCGGGCGTCAAGGAGGCCCGGCTCTACCAGATCCGCGACGGCCGTCGGTAGCTTGCGGTACCGCTTCCTGACGATCAGATGGAACCGTCATCCCAGAGATTCGGTCAGCACGGTGGCGCGTCGGCCGGGGTCGGCGTGTCGAGTGCGGACAGGGTCGCGTTCGTGACGTCATCGGGATTCCAGGCGCTGCCGGCGGTTACTCCCGAGCGGTACTCGACAAGTACGGAGCCCTTGGAGTCGCCGACGTCGGCGAGGAACGTCGCCAGCGTCGGGCTGACATAGGCCGCCTGCTTGCAGTTGGCCCGGGTCTGCTGCCAGAGCGTCCGCAGGTCGCGCGGCAGTTCGGCGAGGACCGTGGTGGAGGCCACCGCCAACCCGGTGCTGCGCGGCAACTGGAGCGTGTACTGAAGGATCCGCCCGTTCAACGCGAGGACCCGCACGTACCGGTCGGCCAACCGGTCGTCGCCGCCCAGGGCGGTGTCCGGATTGAACGCGCTACTGCCGCCGACCGCGTTGTCGACGCGGTGGTTGGCGCCCCAGTCCAGGACGGTCGCCCCGAAGGCGACGAGCCGGCCGGCTCCGGCCGCCGGTGCGCTCTGCCGCTCCTGCGCCGCGTCCGGTGCCGGCTGGCCGTCGCGGCCGCCGCTGCCGCCCGGTGCGCCGGGGCCGGGGATCGGCAGGGGCTGGCCGGCCTGCCGGGTGGGGAGCGCCGGTTCGACACGTTGCGACGGTGACGAGGACCCGAAGGCGCCGGCACCGGCGAGCACCCCGGTGGTCGCGGCGAGGAGGACGACGATCAGCACGCTGGCGAGTCCGAGCGCACGGGCCGTCGACGTGCCCTCCGTCGGCCGTCGGCGGGTGGCGTGCCGTTCGTGCGTCATAGGCACCTCGCCCTGTGGCGGCGCGCCCCGGTCGGGTGCGTACCCGCCGAGCGTGCAGCGTCGAAGGGTCCAGGTGACACCGGCCGATCGGCTGACGTACCGTCCGATCATGGACCGTTGCGGTCAGTGATCGATCTCTCGCGCGACGACCGTGGAATCCGCGCCGTGGACCGTTACCGGCCGGACGGAGGGAACATGCCGATTCTGGCGTGGTACTCGTGGCCGAGTTGGTCGGTGTCCGATCCGACGATCAGTCCGGCCGGGGTGTACGCCATCGCCCGCACGCCGACGCCGCGGCTACGCGTCGGGTTCCACGGTAGGGCCCGGCCGGTCACCGGGTCGAGGGCGGCGATGCCGGTCCGACTGACCGCGCCGGGACCGGCCGATTCGTTGCCGAACGGGTTGTCCATCCAGCGCTGGTGGCCGCCGACGTAGACGGCCGATCCGGTGACCAGCACCGAGTACAGCGAGTCGCCGCCGGTGCGGTTGACCCATACCGGCCGGTGGGCGCCGGTACCGGAGACGTTGAACCGGGCGGCGCTGTCGCAGGGCCGCGCCGGGTCGGGTGCCCGGCCGGTGGTGACGGTGACGAAGTACGAGCCGTCCGGCGAGAAGTCGACCGCCCGCAGGTACGTGTCGAAGTTGCTGCTGCACGGGGTGGCGAAGGTGTCCGTCCACCAGTTGGCGAGCCTGGCGACCGACCCGGAGGTGTCGGCGAGCGCCAGCTGTGCCCGGTACTGCGCACCGGCCTGCGCGATGGCGCCGACGACCACCAGCCGGCTGCCGTTGGGGCTGATCGCGAGGTCCTCTACCTTCGGGCGGCCGAGGTTGGGTGCGGCCAGGTGGAGGTCGAAGTTCGGGTCGACGTCGCCGGTCCGGTCGGACAGCCGGGCCACCGCGGCCCGCCCGGTGCCGTTGATGGAGCCGAACGTGCCGCCCGCGTACAGCCACGGACCGACGGCGGCGAGGGCGCGTACGTCACCGTTGTCGAGCGACGCGTCAAAGCCCGGTACCTGCTCGCCGGTGTCGACGTAGAGCCTGGCCAGGCTGTTCTGGGCGACACCGTCGACGGAGCTGAAATTTCCGCCGACGTAGACGGTGCCGCCGGGCCCGGCGGCGAGGGCGTAGACCGGCCCGTCCAGTTCCGGCGCGAAGCTGAGCACCCGACCGGTACGCAGGTTGTAGGCGAACAGGTGGTCGCGCTCATACCAGCGACGCCGCCCCGCGTCGGTGAGGCTGGTGAAGTCACCGCCGACGACCACGGTGTCGCCGACGACGGCGATGGCGCGCACGGTTCCGTCCTGGATGTGTGGCGTGTTGTCCACCGGGTCGGCCGACACCGTGGCTCCGCGTCGGGTGCCGGCGACCGCCGCGGGTCGGGTTCCGGCCGCGGCCGGTGACGGGGCGATGCCGGTCAGGACGGTGACCGCGAGGATGACGGGCAGGCCGGTGAGGATGGCGGCCAGGACGGTCGGGCGGCGTCGCATTCTCTCGGTCCCCCGTTGTCGCGAAGTTGCCCCATTGGGGATACAACGCAACAACGAGCCACCGTATCGGTTGGGCGCGGCGACCCGGTCGCAATCAGCCGGCCTCGTCCATGGTGTTGACCATGAAAAAGGCCGCCCGTTCGAGGTACTGCCACAGCGTCGTGTCCTGCTCCGCGGGCAGGTCGAGCGAGTCCACGGCGCGACGCATGTGGCGCAGCCAGGCGTCACGCTCGGCCGGACCGACGCGGAACGGCGCGTGGCGCATCCGCAGCCGAGGGTGGCCACGTTGGGCGGAGTAGGTACCGGGACCCCCCCAGTACTGGATCAGGAACAGCCGCAGCCGCTCGGCCGCGGCCGCGAGATCGGCGTCGGGGTAGAGCGGACGCAGCAGCGGGTCGGCGGCCACCCCGGCGTAGAACTCGTCCACCAGCTTGCGGAATGTCGGTTCGCCGCCGATCTGCGCGTAGAAGGAGGGGGACTCGGGTGGGGTCGTCACCGTTCCATCCTGCCAGGCGCCGGCGGGCTCAACGCCGCGGCGGGTGTCCGGCAGTGGCGGGTC
>JAVHWE010000037.1:0-10542 GCA_032160285.1 Micromonosporaceae bacterium
GCGGGTACTACGACGAGGTTGTCGACGCGCTCGAACTGGCCTTCGGGGGGGCCCGCGACGCGATCGAGCGGGTCGTGGTCGACCGGGGCGAGCTGACCCTGCACATCAGGCCGGAGCGGATCGCCGACGTCTGCCAGCTGATGCGTGACGACCCGGCGCTGCGCTTCGAGCTGCTCTCCTCGTTGTCCGGTACCGACTACCTCGGCGGCGACGTCCGGCGGCTGCACGCGGTGTACCACCTGACGTCGCTGACGTTCCGCCGCCGGATCCGCCTGGAGGCGGCGGTACCCGACGACGATCCGCACCTGCCGTCGGTGACCGGCGTCTACCCGACCGCCGACTGGCAGGAGCGGGAGGCCTACGACATGTTCGGCATCGTCTTCGACGGCCACCCCAACCTGACCCGCATCCTGATGCCGGACGATTGGGAGGGGTTCCCGCAGCGCAAGGACTACCCGCTCGGTGGCGTGCCGATCGAGTACAAGGGCGCCGAAATTCCGCCACCGGACCAGCGCCGGACCTACCAGTGAGCGAAGCGGAGGGACCGGGTGTGAGCACCGACTACGCCAGTGCGCGCGAGACCACCGAGGGCCAGGTCTTCACGGTCACCGGCGGAGACTGGGACACCATCGCCGGGGTCGCCGGTGACCCGATCGGCGACGAACGGATCATCGTCAACATGGGTCCGCAGCACCCGTCGACCCACGGCGTGCTCCGGCTCGTCCTCGAACTGGAGGGCGAGACCGTCGTCGAGGCCCGGCTGGTCGTCGGCTACCTGCACACCGGCATCGAGAAGAACCTCGAGTACCGCAACTGGACGCAGGGCAGCACGTTCGTGACCCGGATGGACTACCTGGCGCCGATGTTCAACGAGACCGGGTACGCCCTCGCGGTCGAGAAGCTGCTGGGCATCACCGATGAGATCCCGGACCGGGCCAACACGGTCCGGGTACTGATGATGGAGCTCAACCGGATCTCCTCGCACCTGGTCTGGCTGGCGACGACCGGCATGGAGCTGGGCGCGCTGTCTATGATGATCTACGGCTTCCGGGAGCGCGAGTACATCCTCGACATCTTCGAGCTGGCGTCCGGGCTGCGGATGAACCATGCGTACGTGCGCCCCGGCGGCCTGGCGCAGGATCTCCCGGACGAGGCGATCGCGCGGATCCACGAGTTCGTCCGGTTCATGCCCGACCGGATCAGGAGCTACGAGTCCCTGCTGTCCGGTAGCCCGATCTGGCGGCGGCGTACCCAGGGGGTCGCCGTCCTCGACGTCGCCGGCTGCCTGGCGCTCGGGGTCACCGGACCGGTGCTCCGCGCCGCCGGTCTCGGCTGGGATCTGCGCAAGACCATGCCGTACCTCGGCTACGACACGTACAACTTCGAGGTGCCGGTCAGTACCGACGCCGACGTGTGGGGCCGCTACCAGGTCCGGCTGGCCGAGATCCGCCAGAGCCTGCGCATCATCGACCAGGCCCTGGACCGGCTCGAACCCGGCCCCATCATGGTCGCCGACCGCAAGATCGCCTGGCCGGCGCAGCTTGCGGTCGGGGTCGACGGCCTGGGCAACTCGCTCGAACACGTCGCCAACATCATGGGCCAGTCGATGGAGTCGCTCATCCACCACTTCAAGCTGGTGACCGAGGGCTTCCGGGTGCCTGCGGGCCAGGTGTACGTGCAGCTCGAATCGCCCCGCGGTGAGCTGGGCGTCCACGCGGTCTCCGACGGAGGTACCCGCCCCTATCGGGTGCACTACCGCGACCCGAGCTTCGTCAACCTCCAGGCGCTCCCGGCGATGGCGGAGGGCGGCCTGCTGGCCGACGTGATCGCCGGCGGCGCCTCGCTCGATCCCGTGATGGGTGGTTGTGATCGATGACCGTGACGTTCACCGACGAGACCCGCGCGCGGGCCCGCGAGATCATGGCCCGGTACCCCGCCGGCCGGGAACGCTCCGCGCTGCTGCCGATGCTCCACCTGGTCCAGGGCCAGCAGGGGTATGTCTCGCCGGAGGGGATGGCGTTCTGCGCCGACATGCTGGGACTCACCCGGGCCCAGGTGGCCGCGGTCGCCACGTTCTACACCATGTACAAGCGTCGCCCCACCGGTAACTGGCTGGTCAGCGTGTGTACCAACACGATGTGCGGCGTGCTCGGCGGCGACCGGGCGTTCGCGGCACTGACCGAACTGCTCGGCGTCGGTCACGACGAGACCACCGGAGACGGCACCATCACCCTGGAGCACGCGGAGTGCCTCGCCGCCTGTGACTATGCCCCGGTGATGACGGTGAACTACGAGTTCTTCGACCGCATCGACGCCGAACGGGCGGTGGAGGTCGTCAGCCAGCTGCGGGCCGGCGAGCGACCGATACCGACCCGCGGTCCGCGGCTGTGCACACTCAAGGAGGTGTCGGCGCAGCTCGCCGGCTGGGCGGACGACCGGCCCGGTGCGGTGGGCGAGGGTCTGCCCGGCGAGCCGACCGTCGCGGGCAACCGCCTCGCCGAGCGGTACGGGGTCTCGGTGCCCGGCTTCGACCCGACCACCCCGATCGGGCGCCGTGACGACAAGGGTCAGGGTCCCGGCAACACCATCCCGGCGACGATCAAGCCGCCCGCCAGCGACGGCAAGCCGGCCGGCGACAGACCCCCCGCCGCCAAGGAGGCCCCGTGAGTTTCGGCAGCGAACCGTCCAAGAAGGCACTCGCCCAGCTCACCCCGGTCCTGACCAAGCGCTGGCTGTCGCCGGACGCGTGGAAGCTGAGCGTCTACGAGCGGCTCGACGGGTACACGGCGCTGCGCAAGGCGCTGGACGTAGCGCCCGACGACCTGATCCAGCTGATCAAGGACTCCGGCCTGCGTGGACGCGGCGGCGCGGGCTTCCCGACCGGCATGAAGTGGGGTTTCATCCCGCAGAACGACGGCAAGGACCACTACCTCGTGGTCAACGCCGACGAGGGTGAGCCGGGCACCTGTAAGGACCTCCCGCTGATGATGTCCGACCCGCATTCGCTGGTGGAGGGCATCATCATCGGGTCGTACGCGATTCGGGCCAACTACGCGGTCATCTACGTGCGCGGCGAGGCCGTGCACGCGGCCCGTCGGCTGCGCAGCGCGGTCCGCGAGGCGTACGCGCGCGGCTACCTCGGCCGCAACATCCTCGGCTCCAAGTTCAGCCTGAACCTGGTCGTCCACAGTGGTGCCGGCGCGTACATCTGCGGCGAGGAGACGGCGCTGCTCGACTCATTGGAGGGCTACCGCGGCCAGCCCAGGCTGCGGCCGCCGTTCCCGGCCACCCACGGTCTGTACGCGGGCCCGACCGTGGTGAACAACGTCGAGACGATCTGCAGCGTGCCGTACATCGTGCTCGGCGGGGCGGCCTGGTGGAAGACGATGGGCACCGAGAAGTCGCCGGGTCCGAAGATCTACTCGATCTCCGGCCGGGTTAACAACCCCGGCCAGTACGAGTGTTCGCTCGGTACCACGCTGCGGGAGCTGATCGATCTCGCCGGCGGGATGCAGGACTCCCATCGGCTCAAGTTCTGGACCCCGGGCGGGTCGTCCACGCCGATGCTCACCGACGAGCACCTCGACGTACCGCTGGACTTCGAGGCCATGATGGCCGCCGGCACAATGCTCGGTACCACCGCGGTACAGGTCTTCTCCAACGCCGACGACGTGGTCTACGCGACGTACCGGTGGATCGAGTTCTACCACCACGAGTCGTGCGGCAAGTGCACCCCGTGCCGGGAGGGCACCTACTGGATGTCGCACACCCTGCGTCGCATCCTCTCCGGCGCCGGCACCCCCGCCGACCTGGACACCCTGCTCGACAACTCCGACAACCTGTTGGGCCGGTCGTTCTGCGCGCTCGGTGACGGCGCCGCCAGCCCGGTCCAGTCGTCGATCAAGTACTTCAAGCAGGACTACCTGGACTACATCTCCGGCCGCAAGAGGCCGTACTTCACCGCGGGCGAACTGGTAGGTGCGCACCGATGACCGACGACGCGCTCCCCACAGCGGAGGAGGCAGCATGACCGCCGTTGAGAAGGCCACCGACGAGGTCAAGCTGACCATCGACGGCATCGAGGTGACGGCGCCAAAGGGTGCCCTCGTGATCCGGGTCGCCGAGCGGCTCGGCATCGCGATTCCCCGGTTCTGCGACCATCCGCTGCTGGCTCCGGCGGGTGCCTGCCGGCAGTGCCTGGTCGAGGTCGAAGGCCAGCGCAAGCCGGTCGCCTCATGTACCCAGCCGGTAGCCGACGGCATGGTGGTACGCACGCAGCTGACGTCGGCGGTGGCACAGCAGGCGCAGGCCGGGATCATGGAGTTCCTCCTGATCAACCACCCGCTCGACTGCCCGATGTGCGACAAGGGCGGCGAGTGCCCACTGCAGAATCAGGCGATGTCCGCCGGCCGGGCGCAGTCCCGGTTCGTCGAACCCAAGCGCACGTACGTCAAGCCGGTCGCCATCTCCTCGCAGGTCCTGCTCGACCGTGAGCGGTGCGTGCTGTGCCAGCGCTGTACCCGGTTCTCCGAGGAGATCGCCGGCGATCCGTTCATCGAGCTGATGGAGCGCGGCTCGGCCGAGCAGATCGGCGTGTTCCGGGCCGACGGCGACGCCCACGTCGACGACGAGCCGTTCAACTCGTACTTCTCCGGCAACACGATCCAGATCTGCCCGGTCGGCGCGCTGACCGGAACCCAGTACCGGTTCCGGGCCCGCCCGTTCGACCTCGTCTCCACCCCGAACGTGTGCGAGCACTGCGCGGCGGGGTGCGCGATGCGCGCCGACCACCGCCGCGGCAAGGTGATGCGCCGGCTCGCCGGTGACGATTCGGCGGTCAACGAGGAGTGGAGCTGCGACAAGGGGCGCTGGGGTTTCCAGTACGCGAACGCCTTCGACCGGCTCACCGTGCCGCTGGTCCGGGACGCGGGCTCCGGTGAGCTGCGCGAGGCGAGCTGGCCCGAGGCGCTGCGCGTGGCGGCCGAGGGCCTGCGCCGGGCCCGGGCCGAGGGCGGCGTCGGCGTCCTCACCGGCGGCCGGCTCACCGTCGAGGACGCGTACGCCTACGGCAAGTTCAGCCGGCTGGCCCTCGGTACCAACGACATCGACTTCCGGGCCCGGCCGATGTCCGCCGAGGAGACCGAGTTCCTGGCGAGTTCGGTCGTCGGCCGGATCGAGGTGACCTACAACGAGGTCGAGACGGCCCCGGCCGCGGTGATCGTCGGGTTGGAGCCCGAGGAGGAGTGCCCGATCCTGTACCTGCGCCTGCGCAAGGCGTGGACCCACAACAAGCTGCGTACCGTCGCCGTCGCACCGTTCACCACCCGTGGCTTGGCGAACATGGGCGCGACCGTGCTGCCGACCGCCCCCGGCGCCGAGGCGGGCGTGCTCACCGACAACGCGGACCTGCGTGCGCTGCTGAGCGAGCCGGGCGCGATCCTGTTCGTCGGCGAGCGGCTGGCGACCGTACCGGGTGGGTTGAGCGCGGCCGCGAGCCTCGCCGCGCAGACCGGTGCCCGCCTGGCCTGGGTACCGCGGCGGGCCGGCGACCGCGGCGCACTCGAAACCGGGTGCGTGCCCAACCTGCTGCCCGGCGCGCGACCGGTGGCCGAGCCCGGGGCCCGGGCCGAACTGGCCGAGATCTGGGACATCGAGGGCGGGGTGCTGCCCAGCCGGCCCGGCCGCGACACCGACGGGATCATCCGCGCGGCCCGCGCCGGGACGCTCGCCGGCCTGGTCGTCGCCGGGGTGGACCCGGCCGACCTGGCCGAGCCGTGGGTCGCCGAGGAGGCGCTGGACCGGGTCCGTTTCCTGGTCAGCGTCGAGCTGCGGCGCAGTGCCGTGGCGCGCCGCGCGGACGTGGTGTTCCCGGTCGCCCCGGCCGTCGAGAAGGCCGGCGCGTATGTCGACTGGGAGGGGCGGGTGCGCCCCTTCGACCAGGTATTGAACACCACGGCGATGACCGACGCCCGGGTACTCGACGCGATCGCCAGCGAGCTCGGTGTCGAACTGGCCTGCGGTGACGTGATCGGGATCCGCCGCCAGCTCACCGCCATCGCCGGTACCGGGATCGAGCGGCCGGCTCCGCCACGGGTGGCCCCGGTCGCCGGCTCCCCGGCCGGCGTCGGGCGGGTCAGGTTGGCGACCTGGCACCAGCTCATCGACCTCGGTGCCATGCAGGACGGCGACGAGTACCTGGCCGGTACCGCCCGCCCGGTGGTCGCGGCGCTGTCCCGGGCGACCGCGGCCGGACTGGCCGTCGGCGACGGCGAGGCGGTGACCATCCGGTCCGCCCGGGGCGAGGTGACGCTGCCCGCGACGATCGTCGACGACATGGTCGACGGCGTGGTGTGGATACCGACCAACTCGGCCGGGTCTACCGTGCATCGAACCCTCGGCGTGCTGGCCGGCGCCGAGGTCGACATCGCGGCAACGGCCGGCGCCGCGACCAGCGCTGCCCCGTACGGGGCCGCGAGCAGCGCAGCAGGAGGTGCCGAGTGACGCTCGACGCGGCCGCCCCGTTGGACCAGTTCGGCCACGATCCCTGGTGGCTGGTGCTGATCAAGATTGTGGTCATCTTCGCGTTCCTGGTCGTGATGACGCTGTTCGCCATCTGGTACGAGCGGCGCGTGGTGGCCCGGATGCAGGTGCGGCCCGGCCCCAACCGGGTGGGCCCGTTCGGCCTGCTCCAGTCGCTCGCGGACGGCCTGAAGTTGGCGTTCAAAGAAGACATCATGCCGAAGCTGGCCGACAAGGTGGTGTACTTCTTCGCCCCGGTCATCTCCACCACCACCGCGTTCACCGCGTTCTCGGTGATCCCGTTCGGACCCACCGTGTCCATCTTCGGGCACCGGTCGCCGTTGCAGCTGACCGACATCCCGGTCGCCGTCCTGCTGGTACTGGCCTGCTCGTCGATGGGCATCTACGGGGTGGTGCTGGCCGGTTGGGCGTCGGGCTCGACCTACCCGCTCCTGGGTGGCCTGCGGTCGAGTGCACAGATGATTTCGTACGAGGTCGCCATGGGGCTGTCCATCGTGGCCGTGTTCATGACCGCCGGCAGCATGTCGACCAGCCAGATCGTGCAGGCGCAGGCGCACGGGACGACGTTCACCGTCGGCTCGACGCACATCCACGCGCCCGGCTGGTACGCGATTCTGCTCATCCCGAGCTTCCTGATCTACTTCGTGTCGGCGGTCGGTGAGACCAACCGGGCACCCTTCGACCTGCCCGAGGCGGAGTCCGAACTGGTCGGTGGCTTCCACACCGAGTACTCGTCGTTGAAGTTCGCCCTGTTCTTCCTGGCCGAGTACATCAACATGGTGACCGTCTCCGCGCTGTGCACCACGCTGTTCCTCGGTGGTTGGCGGGCGCCGGCACCGATCACGACGGTCTGGGGCGGGGCTAACTCGGGGTACGTCCCGATCGCGTGGTTCGTCGTGAAGGTGCTGCTGCTGCTGTTCGTGTTCGTGTGGTTGCGCGGCACCATGCCCCGGCTGCGCTACGACCAGTTCATGAAGCTGGGTTGGAAGGTGCTCATCCCGCTCAACCTGCTGTGGATCCTCGCCCTCGCCGGCCTGCGTACCGTGCAGAACTCCAGTGTCCAAAACTCGCTGAAGCTGTTCGTGGCGCTGGCCGTGCTCGTGGTGATCGCCGCGGTCTGGGTGTTCTGGCCGACGACGGTGGGACCGGACATCGAGGTCGGTATCGCCGGGGTCGACCCGCACGGGCGGATCGGCGGCGATGACGGCTTCCCGGTGCCGCCACTCGACCTGCAGGTACCGCCGAGCCCGGCCGTGCCGCGCCTGACCGCAGAGCGCGAACCGGTACCCGTCGGCTCGGCGATCGAGCTGGGCGACGTCCGCGCCGGCGCGACCGGCCCCGGCGCGACGGGCCCCGGCGCGACCGGCCCCCGCGCCACCGGCCCCCGCGCTACCGAGCAGGAAGGCTAAGTCGTGGGCGCAGTATTCGACTCCGTGAAGGGCTTCGGCGTCACGTTCTCGCACATGTTCAAGAAGGTGGTCACCGAGGAGTACCCGGAAGAGCGGAAGATGGCCGCGCCGCGCTACCACGGCCGGCACATCCTCAACCGGCACCCGGACGGGCTGGAGAAGTGCGTCGGCTGCGAGCTGTGCGCGTGGGCCTGCCCGGCGGACGCGATCTACGTCGAGGGCGCCGACAACACCGAGGACAACCGGTTCTCGCCGGGCGAGCGGTACGCGTCGGTCTACCAGATCAACTACGCCCGCTGCATCTTCTGCGGGCTGTGTATCGAAGCCTGCCCGACCCGGTCGTTGACCATGAGCAACGAGTACGAGCTGGCCCGCGACGACCGCCGGGACCTGATCTTCACCAAGGAGCAGCTGCTCGCGCCGCTGCTGGCCGGCATGGAGCAGCCGCCGCACCCGATGCGGCTCGGGGACAGCGAGAAGGACTACTACATCGGCGCGCTGGACAGTCCGGGTACCTCGGCCGGCGCGGAGCGGGTGCGCAGCTCGGCGACGGACTCGCGCCGGCTGCGGGCCGAGGCGGCGCAGGCCACCGAATTCGGGGAGCGTGAGTGATGGTCAGCCAGCAACTGCTCGCCGCCGCCGGGCAGATGAAGGGCGGTGAGATCGCCACCTTCTGGATTCTCGCCCCGGTCGCCGTGGCATGCGCGATCGGAATGGTGTGGGCCCGCAACGCGGTCCACTCCGCGCTCTTCCTGGTCGTCACGATGCTCTGCCTGGGCGTGTTCTACCTGGTGCAGGCCGGTCCGTTCATCGGGTTCGCGCAGATCATCGTGTACACCGGCGCGATCATGATGCTGTTCCTGTTCGTTCTCATGCTGGTGGGCCGCGATGCGTCGGACTCGCTCATCGAGACCCTGCGCGGCCAGCGAATGGCGGCCATTGTCATCGGTATCGGCTTCGCCGGAGTGGTCGGGGCCGGGCTTTTCCGGGCGCTCGGCAAGGTTGACTCGGCCGGCCTCACCGCGGCCAACAACAAGCGCGGCGGCAACATCGAGGGCCTGGCGGAGTTGCTGTTCACCCGGTACGTGTTCGCCTTCGAGGTGACCTCGGCGCTGCTCATCACCGCGGCCATCGGAGCGATGCTGCTCGCGCACGTCGAACGGCGTCGCTCCGACAAGCGCAGCCAGCCGCAGATGATGCGCGAACGGTTCGCCGTGGGCGGATACCCGGCCCCGAAGCCCGGTCCCGGCGTATTCGCGACCTCGGACTCGGTCGCCACGCCGGCCCGGCTGCCGGACGGTACCGCCGCCGACCGGAGCATCTCCAGGATCCTGCCGACGCGCGAGCTGACCTCGGCCGAGGCGGCACCGAAGGGTACCGAGAAATGACCGCCACCACCTACGTCGTGCTGTCGACGGTGCTGTTCACGATCGGCGCGGTCGGCGTGCTGATCCGGCGCAACGCCATCGTGCTGTTCATGTGCATCGAGCTGATGCTCAACTCGGCGAACCTGGCGTTGGTCACCTTCAGCCGGATCAACGGCACCCTGGACGGTCAGATCATCGCGTTCTTCGTGATGGTCGTGGCGGCCGCCGAGGTCGTCATCGGCCTCGCCATCATCATGTCGATCTTCCGAACTCGCCGCTCGGCGAGCGTCGACGACGCCAACCTGCTGAAGTACTGAGAGGGTTCTCCGGTGGAACAGACGTTGGCGCAACCGGTCAGCTTCGCGCCCGCCAGCGGCGTGCTGTCAACCGTCTGGTTGCTCGTCGCGATCCCCCTGGTCAGCGCCGCGATCCTGCTACTGCTCGGCCGGCGGGCCGACCGGTGGGGGCACCTGCTGGGCGTGGCCAGCGTCGCGGTCGCGTTCATCCTGGGCCTGGTGTACTTCTTCTCGCTGCGCGGGCTGTCGGGCAACCGCAGCGCGTCGGTGAACCTGTTCCGGTTCATGCCGGTGGGTGGCCTCAAGGTCGATGTCGGGCTGCTGTACGACCCGCTCTCGGCGGTATTCGTCCTGCTCATCACGGGCGTCGGGCTGCTGATCCACGTGTACGCGGTCGGCTACATGGCTCACGATCCGGGCCGGCGGCGCTTCTTCGGCTACTTCAACCTGTTTGTCGCGGCCATGCTGCTGCTGGTGCTCGGCAACAACTTCCTGATGCTGTACGTGGGCTGGGAGGGCGTCGGGCTCGCCAGTTACCTGCTCATCTCGTTCTGGTACCTGCGACCGTCCGCCGCCACGGCCGGCAAGCAGGCGATCATCATGAACCGCGTCGGCGCCGCCGGAGTCGTGATCGCGATCTTCACGATGTTCGCCACGCTCGGCACCGTCCGATACGACCAGGTCTTCTCCAACGTCGACCAGGTCCCGACCGGTACCGTCACCGCGATCGCCCTCCTCCTGCTGCTCGGTGCCTGCGGCAAGTCCGGCCAGTTCCCGCTCCAGTCCTGGTTGCCGGACGCGATGGAGGGCCCGACCCCGGTGTCGGCACTCATCCACGCGGCGACCATGGTCACCGCAGGCGTGTACCTGATCGCCCGGTCCAACCCGATCTTCTCGGCGTCACACACCGCGCAGACCGCGGTCGTGACC
>JAVHWE010000075.1:0-6196 GCA_032160285.1 Micromonosporaceae bacterium
GTCGTCATCAACCCGAGCACCGGGGGCACCGGCGGGGGTACCGGCGGCGAGACGCTGCCGATCACCGGTACGCAGACCGGGATGCTCGCCGGCCTCGGCGGGCTGCTTCTGCTCGCCGGCGGCGCGATGTACGGCCTCGGCCGCCGCCGCCGGGTCACCGGCGTCGACGGGGACAGCGCCACCTGATCACCGGTACGAGACGTAGGGCCCCGGGGCAACCGCTCCGGGGCCTACGTCGCTTCTACTTGACGCCAGCGTACGAGTGCAGGCCGGAGACCACGAGGTTGATCGCGAACAGATTGATCATCATCGTGACCCAGCCGACCACGGCGATCCAGGTGGCGACCGTGCGCTTCACGCTCGGCGTCGCCCGTGCGTGCAGGTAACCCGCGTACACCACCCAGGCGATGAACGACCAGGTCTCCTTGGGGTCCCAACTCCAGTACTGGGTCCACGCCTCCCGGGCCCAGATCGCGCCGCACATGATGGCGAAGGTCCAGATCGGGAAGGCAAATGCGTGGACCCGGAAGGTCAGCCGCTCCAGCCCCGTGGCATCCGGCATGCGGGCGCCCAGCGTGTACGGGAAGCTTCGCCGGCCGCCGTCGTACCCGATGCGGATCAGTGTCATCACGGCGGCGACGAACCCGATCAGCAGGATCCCGGACGCCACCGACGCGGCGGTGACGTGGATCTTCAGCCAGTACGAGTTCAGCGCGGGCATCAGGGGGCCGGCGCTCGTGTAGAGGCGCATGCCGTCGAGCCCGAGCAGCACGATGATGGCCAGCGTGACGAACAGGCCCAGCGGTCGAACCATCGGCCGACGCGCCACCAGCACCATCCACGCCGTCGCGCCGACAAAGCACACCACGAGCACGAACTCGTACATGTTTCCCCACGGCACCCGGTGTGCCGCCAGGCCACGGGTCACGATCGTGGCCAGATGTGCGCACCAGCCGACGACGGTGACCGCGACCGCCCACCGCCCGATCAGCGCCGCCCGTCCGCCGCCGTCGCCCTCGACGACGACGGGCACGCCCGACGACGCCGCGCCGCCAGGATCTGACGCCGCGCCGGCAGGATTCACCGTCGCACCGCCAGGATCGTCGGCGCCGCCGGCCGCCAGGCCGACGGACACCAGTTCGCGGCCGGGTGCGGCAGCGGATACCCGGGTGGCGGTGCGGGCGACCATGCCCCGGGCGCCGAACGACAGTTCCGCGGCGTACCCGATCATCGCGACCAGGTACGCCAGGATCGTCACGACCATCAACTGGTCGGAAAGGCCGCTCACCGCCTCACCACCCCGATTCGCTCTCGCTCATGCCAGGATCCCCTCGTCGCGTGCCGCCTGGACGATCTCGTCAAACTCGGCCGTGAAGCCGGCATAGTCGGTGCGCGGCAGGCCGCCCACCTCGATCCGAGCCGGCCGGCCACGGACACCGCCCGAATCGCCGCCGCCACCGGAGTCGGCCCGGAACCAGATACGGCGGCGCTTGCCGGACAGTGATAGCAGCAGGCCGACGAGCAGGCACACCGCCGCCCCGAACACGAACCGCTCACCTGGATCATGCCGGACCGTCAGGGTCACCCACGGCCTGGTACCGAGAAACTGCACCGTCGAGCCGTCCGGCAACGCCCACGTCTCGCCCGGCGCGAGACCCTTCGACGCCGCCACCTTCCGCAGCTTGCCGGAGTCGAGCTGGGACTGGTCGAGCGTGTACACCGACTGCGCGTACCCGGTGTCCATCCCGAGATTTCCCCGGTACGCGACGAGGAGCAACCGCGGGTTGCGTTCCGCCGGATACACCGACGCCCCGGCGGTCGCCGACAGCGCGGCGGGGTCGTCCGACGACATGGTCGGCAGGTACACCCCGGAGAAGGCGACCTGGTCGTTCGGGTCCCGGCGGCCGGTCGCCGGGTCGACGTTGGCGTCCGGGAACGTCGCGACACCCTGGCTGGTCAACTGTTCGTCGCTGGGCAGGAACGGGGTGACCGAGATCTGGGCCCGCCCGTACCGGTCGGTGTACCTGATCACCGGGGCGTACCCGTGGCCGAGCAGGTAGACACCCGCTCCGGCCAGCCGCAGCGGGTGGTTGACGGAGACCTGCGCCCTACCGGCCGTCGGGCCGCCGCTGCCGGCAGCGAGCGTGTAACTCATGGACGCCCGAAACGACGCCGGCTGTCCGTCGGCGTGGTAAGCCGCGTCGAACCGGTCGAGTTGCAGGCAGAACGGCGGCAGGTCACCCGCGCCGACGCGGGCCCCGAGCCCGTAGTCGTCGTACTGCGGCAGCGTGTTGCAGAACGCGCCGTCCGGACCGGCGACCAGGTTGCGGCTGCCGTGCCAGCCGTACCAGGACGAGACCGCCACCCCGAGCAGCAGCGCCAGTAGGGCGAAGTGGAAGAGCAGGTTTCCGCTCTCCTTCAGGTACCCCTTCTCCGCGCTGACCGTGTCGTGTCGCACGGCCACCCGGAACCGACGCGCGCGCAGCAGGGTGGCCAGCCGCGCCAGGTCGTCCGACGCGTCGCCACCGGGCGCGCCGACGGCGTGCACCGGCATGCGGTCCAGCCGGGACGGTGCGTCCGGGGGCTGCCGGACCAGGGCGCGGGCATGGGTGCGCAGCCGGGGTACCAGGCAGCCGACCAACGAGACGAACAGCAGCAGGTAGATCGCCGAGAACCAGGGCGACGAGAACACGTCGAACAGCCAGCACCGGTCCAGCCAGCGGCCCGTCTCGCCGTGCGTGTTGAGGTAGCCGGTGACCTTCTCCAGGTTGACCCGCCGCTGCGGCAGTACCGAGCCCGGAATCGCGGCCACGGCGAGCAGGAACAGCAGGACCAGTGCGGTACGCATGCTAGTGAGCTGGCGCCACCCGCGCCGGGCGAGCGCAAGCACCCACCGGCCGGGCCCCCCACCGGGCGGTACGACGAAGGTACCGTCGTCGACCCGGTCGGCGGGCGGCGCTTCGATGTCGACCACTACACGCTCACCTCGCCCGGCCCGACGGCGGCCCGCAGCCAGTTGACGAAGTCGAGCCAACCGCCGGTGATCAGCGCGAGCCCGACCAGGATCAGCAGCACGCCGCCGATCCGGGTGACCCATACGCTGTTGCGCCGGATCGCTCCGAACAGCGTGAGCATGCGTCGGAACCCGAGCCCGAACGCCACGAACGGCAGCCCGAGGCCGGCACAGTACGCGAAGGCCAGGGTGACCGCCCGCCCGGTTGAGCCGTCGACCGCGGCCAGTCCGAGCACGGCGCCGATCGTCGGCCCGAGGCAGGGACTCCACGACAACGCGAACACGGCCCCGAAGACCGGCGCGCCGAGCAGCCCCGCCGCCGGCAACGCCCGGATCCGCCATTGGCGGCCCAAACCCGGGATGACCCCCATGAACGCCGCACCGAGCACGATCACCAGCGCGCCGACCACGATCTCGACGACGCGGCTGTGACCGAGCAGGGCCCGGCCGAACCGGGCGGCGACCACACTGGCCAGTACGAAGACCGTGGCGAACCCGGCCACGAACAGCACCGTACCGGCAAGCACCCGCCCCCGCCGGGTACCGGAACCGAGATCGGCGCCGGCCAAACCGGTGACGTACGCGAGATACCCGGGTACGAGCGGCAACACGCACGGCGACAGGAAGCTGACCAGCCCGGCTGTCGCCGCGACCCCGATGGCGAGCAGCAGCGGACCGGACGCCGCGATACCGGCGAAGGTGTCGCCCATCAGCGCGGCTCGCCGGCGATCCGGTCGACCACCGGGGTGAGGTCCTCGCGCAGCACCGCCTTGCGGAACACGGCGGCGATCCGGCCGCGCCGATCGATCACCAGGGTGGCCGGGGTGGTATTCGGCGGTACGTCGGTGAATCCGAGGGCGACCCGACCGGCCGGGTCGAACAGGCTCGGGTACGCCAGCGCGTGGCCGGTCACGAAGGCGCGCGCCTTGTCCCGCTCGTCGCGGACGTCGACGCCGACGAACGATACGCCGGCCGCCCGGGTCGTGTCGGCGACGGCGACGAGCTCGGCCGCCTCGGCCCGGCAGGGGCCGCACCAGGAGGCCCAGAAGTTGACCACGACGACCTGGCCCCGATGGCCGGCCAGGTCGAACGTGCCGCCGTCGAGCAGTTCACCGCGCAGATCGGGCGCGCCGTGGCGATCGGCGGCGGCGAAGACGGCGCTCTGGCCGATCCCGGCACCGCGCGAACCGGCCGCCGACCCGCCCGACCCGCAGCCGGCGAGGCCGGCCGCGAGGAGTCCGGCGACGACGATCCCGGCCATGCCCGCCCGCACGTCATGCCCCCCTGGTGTCCCCGAAGGTCACCGATCCCGCGGCGAGATGCGCGGCCGGCTCGGCGTAGTTGATGCCGACCACCCGGGTGTCGTTGAAGTGGAAGCTGGTCAGGCTGGCCAGCGCGCACTGGCGCCGGCGTGGGTCGTGCCAGAGACGCTTGCGCTCGACCCACCGGCGCAGCGTCCAGATCGGCAACTGATGAGAGACACACAGCGCCTCGTGCCCCTCGGCCGCCTCGCGGGCGGCGAGCAGCGCCGCGTACATCCGCTCGGCGACCTCCCGGTACGGCTCGCCCCACGACGGGATCAGCGGGGCCCGCAGCGACCACCAGGCACCCGGGCGGCGAAGCGATTGCCGGCCGGTGAAGGGCTTTCCGTCGAACCGGGTGAAAGACTCGATCAACCGGTCGTCGACGGTGACCGGCAGCTTGAACTGGGCCGCGAACGGTTCGGCGGTCTGCCGCGCGCGCTCCAACGGACTCGTGACGAGGTGGGTGATGTCATGGCCGGCCAGCGACTCCGCGGCTACCTTCGCCATCTGTACGCCGGTCTCGGACAGCCGGAAACCGGGCAGCCGGCCGTACAGGATCTTGTCCGGGTTGTGTACCTCGCCGTGGCGCAGCAGGTGGACGACGGTGCTCGTACTCACGCGACCGCCTCCCCGGACGCCGCGGCGGCCGCCCGTGCCGCGTGCGGCAGCGCCGCCTCGATCGCATCGAGCGCGACGTCGTCGATGGCGGTCGACACGAACCACGACTCGAAGGCGCTCGGCGGCAGGTACACCCCGCGTTCCAGCATGGCGTGGAAAAACGCCCGGAACGCGGCGGTGTCCTGGCGCTGCGCGTCCGTGTAGTCGACGACCGGCCGTCCGGTGAAGAACACCGAGAACATGCTGCCCGCGTACGAGAGGTGGTGCGCCACCCCGGCCGCGGACAGCGCGTCCGACGCGAGCTTGCCCACGACGGCGGCCGTGGTGTTCAGCCGGTCGTATACGTCGTCGGTGCAGTTGCGCAGGGTGGCCAGGCCGGCCGCGCACGCCAGCGGGTTACCGGACAGCGTCCCGGCCTGGTAGACCGGGCCGGCCGGGGCGAGCCGGTCCATGATGTCGGCCCGGCCGCCGAACGCGGCGGCCGGCAGCCCGCCTCCCATGACCTTGCCGTACGTGTACAGGTCGGCGTCGACCGGGTCGAGGCCGGCCCACCCGGACCGGGAGACGCGGAAGCCGGTCATCACCTCGTCGACGATGAGCAGCGCGCCATGATCGTGCGCGAGCCGCGCCAGGGCGGCGTTGAACCCGTCGCGGGGCGCGATCACGCCCATGTTGCCCGCGGCGGCCTCGGTGATGACCGCCGCGATGCCGCCGGCGGCTGACTCGGCGAAGGCCGCCTCGACGGCGGCGATGTCGTTGTAGGGCAGGACGATCGTGTCCGCTGTGGCGGCCCCGGTGACGCCCGGCGTGTCCGGCAGGCCCAGCGTCGCGACCCCCGAACCGGCCGCCGCCAGCAGCGCGTCGACGTGGCCGTGGTAGCAGCCGGCGAACTTGATGATCCTGCTTCGCCCGGTGTAGCCGCGGGCCAGCCGGATCGCGCTCATCGTCGCCTCGGTACCCGAGTTGACCAGCCGGACCCGCTCGACCGGGGTACGGGCGACGATCTCCTCGGCGAGGTCCACCTCGCCCGGCGTGGGCGTACCGAAGCTGGTGCCCTTCGCGGCCGCGACGGTGACCGCCTCGATCACCTCGGGATGAGCGTGACCCAGGATCAGCGGCCCCCACGAGCAGACCAGGTCGACATAGCGGCGGCCGTCGGCGTCCGTCAGCCAGCAGCCCTCGCCGCGGACCATGAACCTGGGCGTACCACCGACCGCCCGGAACGCGCGTACCGGAGAGTTGACGCCACCCGGCACGAGCG
>JAVHWE010000113.1:0-7270 GCA_032160285.1 Micromonosporaceae bacterium
GACAACAGGTACTCCCGGTACACCCGCGCCCCGGAGCCGATCACGAGAACCACACCCGGTGCTGCGCTCATCATGAACCCCCTCCCCGACCACTGGAACGCAGCATCGCATTGACCTCAACCGTTGATTCGCACAGAACAATCAACACCGTGAAACCGGTCGTCATCAAGGCGATCGACGCATTGACGCCGGCGACGACGGCGGCTAACTTGCGCGATAGCCCACCCGCTCAGCCCGCGCGACGGGCGTGACCATTGTGGACGCCACGGCCGGTTGGCCGGACGTTGTGAACCATCGTGGACATCACGCGGCGACAGCGTTTCCGGCGAAGAACCTCTTCGAGTCGACAGGATGGAACGCCATGACCAGCAGCCGACAAGCCACCCTCAGCACGACCTTCACCGAAACGGTCCTCACCGATGAGGTGCGGGACGCGATCGGCGCCACGCTGCGATCGTTCCCGGATCCGAGCACCGACGTCGACCGGTCGCTGGCCCGCCTTCATGCCGCCTTCGCGCGGCTGCCGATCGACCACCTGCAGGCGATCCTGGACTTCGGCCGGCACGTCGACACCGCCGGCGTGATGCTGCTGCGCAATCTCCCGGTGGACCCGGACCTGCCGGACACCCCGACCGACGGCGAGCCGAGCCCGCACAAGAAGACGTTCGTGGCGGAGGCAACGCTGCTGGGGCTGAGCCAACTCCTGGGCGAGCCGGTGGGTTTCACCACGGAAAAGCGCGGACGCCTGATCCACGACGTGGTGCCGGTATCGGCCGGCGCGAGCACCCAGACGAACCAGAGCTCACACGTGTTCCTCAACTTCCACAACGACATCGTCTTCGATGAGGTCGGCCGCTACGACGTGTCCAACCCGGACTTCCTCGTGCTCAACTGTCTGCGCCAGGACGCCCGCCGGGAAGCGGTCACGTACTACGCCGACGCCCGGGACGTGTCGGGCCGCCTGGACCCCGACGTTCTTCGGACGCTGCGGGCTCCGCTGTTCCGGCTCAACGCACCGGGTAGCTACGTGCGTGACGTCGCCAACGGTGTCGACGTGCTGTCCGATCCGGTTGCGGTCATCTCCGGGCCGGCGTACTGCCCCGAGATCGCCGTCTCGGCGAACGGCGTCCGGGGCCTGACCGAAGCGGCCGAGCGGGCCCTGACGGAGCTGCAGCGGACCTGCCAGGAGGTCGCGCACCGGGTGAAGCTGGAGCCGGGCACGGCACTGCTCATCAACAACCGCAAGGGCCTGCACGCCCGATCGCAATTTCTCGCCCGGCATGACGGCTATGACCGCTGGCTGCAGCGCACCTATCTGCGGCGCAGCCTCTGGACCATCCGCTACCGGACGAGTCCGCATGACCGCCGGGTGCACTGACCCGCGTCGCGAACGTGGCGGCGGGCACCATGCCGCCTGCTCATTTGTCTACATCGGATCGCCGGTGTCGGACCTACGACACCACAATTGATTGTTCGAGTCCGATGCCGATTCCGGTCAACGCCGAGCGCGGATTTACTGGGCACCGACATGGACACCGACCGAGCGGACGGAGGCAACGTGGAACGGCGGCGCATCCTGATCGTCGGCGGCGGCGTGATCGGGCTGCTCACCGCCATCGAGTGCGTATCGGCCGGGCACACCGTGGTGCTCGTCGACCGGGGCGATATCCCGTGCGATGCCGCCACCTCGTATGACCGCCAGCGCGTCATTCGCGCCCTGCACCTCGGTGACCCGGCGGCGACCGGTGCCGCCGTGCGCGCGCACGGCCGGTGGCTCGCCCTGCAAGGGTTGCTGTCGACCACGTTCTACGAGCAGGTCGGTGCGCTGACCGCGCTGCCCGCCGCCGACGCACCGGGCGCGCGGGCGATGCTCGTGGTGGCGGGTGCGCGGGCACGTGTCCTCGGCCCCGACGACCTGCGGTCGAGCTATCCGCACGTCGAGTTTCCGGCCGGCGCGAGCGCCGTCCTGGAATCGGATGCCGGTGTCCTGCTCGCCGATCGCGTTCTGACCACGTGCGCGGATTGGCTGCGGCGGCACCCGCGCGCCGTGCTGTACCCGCGCCGCACGGCCGTCACGGTCGAGGGCACCGGGGTCCGGCTCGCCGACGGTGAGGTGCTGGCGGCCGACTCGGTGCTGCTCGCCGCCGGGCCGTGGTCGCGGGAGTTGCTGGGCACGCGGCTCGGCGCTCGGCTCGTGCTGCACCGGCAGAGCGTGCTTTACTGCACGGTCCCGGCGGCGGACACCCGCGCCTGGGCCCGGACCCCACCGATCCTGTCGCTCGGTGCCGACGGCGGCGCGTGGTTGGTGCCACCCGTCGCGGGTACCCCACTCAAGCTCAGTGCCGCGAGCGCGTGCCGGGTCGCCACGGAAATCGGTGACCACACCACGCCGCCGGCCTGGCGCGAGCACCTGCTCGACACGTTCGCCGGCATCATCGCCGGGTTGCGCGCCGACTGGTTGACCGGCACCCGGGACTGCTGGTACCTCTCGCACCCGGCCACCGGCGGGCCGATGCTCGCCGTGCTGGGCGGGCGCGTCCTGTCCTACGCCGCGTGCGGCGGCGCGTCGTTCAAGTTCGCTCCGCTCATCGCACGTTCCCTGGCCGCGCGTTTGACCGCCGCCGCCCCGCCGGTACTTCCGATGATCGTCCGACGCCGACGGGTGCCTGCGCCGGCCGTGCGACCTGCCGCCGAAACCACCCTGTGATGCGAGGTACGCCATGAAACTGCTCGCGCTGGAAGCCAGCCAGAACGGCGACTACTACCTGTCCCGGTACCGGCAGATCGCCGGGCTCGGCGCCGACCTGTACGTGCTCAACGGCGTCGGTACGGAGGGCTTCTGGCCGGCCGGGCGCTACCGGCGGGCCGGCAGCAAGCACGTGGAGGATCTGATCCGGCACGCGAAGGCGTGGCATGCCGAGGAGGACTTCGACGGCGTCCTCACGTTCTCGGAGTCCGCCGTGGTGGCGGTGGCCGCCGTGGCGACCGCGCTCGGCCTGCCCGGCATCGGCGTGGACGCCGCTGTCGCCAGCCGCAACAAGCTGATCATGCGGCGGGCGCACGAGCGCGGCGGCGTGCCGATCCCGAGATACCGGTTCGTTCCCGACGTCGATGCGGCGCTCGCCGCCGCCGACGAGTTCGGGTACCCGGTGATCCTCAAGCCGACCCTCGGTGCGGCCAGCAACTTCGTCTTCCGGGTCGACGGCGCCGACCAGCTGCGCGAGCGGTACCGCCAAGCGGGCAAGGGCATCGGCCGCATGTCGTGGTACGCGATGGAGGCCGGCGGGGTGGACCTGGGGCCGCACGGCATGCTGGTGGAGTCGTTTCTGGACGGCCACGAACACCTCATCGAGGCGCTTGCCTGGGACGACGACGTCTACCTGTGCTCCATTGTGGACCGTATCACGATCGAGGGCGACACGTTCGACGACGACGTGCATCACGCACCTACCGCACTGTGCGCCGAGCAGATCGCCGAGGTCCACGCGGTGGTGACGGCCGGTGTTCGCGCCCAGGGCCTGGCCCGCAGCGCGCTGCACGCCGAGGTCCGTTTCCACGGCGACCGGCCACACCTGCTGGAGATCGCGGTGCGCCCCGGCGGTGGCGGGCTCGACTACATGTCGCGGGTTTCCGCCGGCTACGACCCGATCAGGGCAGTCATGGACGTCGCACGCGGGGTACGCCCCGACACCCACCACTTCCGCCCCACCGGCCGGCACACCGTCGCGTTCATCCTGCCCTGCGAGGGCGGCACCATCGAGTCCATCACCGTACCGCCCGAGGTCGCGGACGCCGACGGGCTGCTGCACATCAAGCTGATGGCCAAGCCGGGCGACGTCATCCGACGCCCGCCGCACGGCAACGACGTGCTGGGCGGGCTGGGCGCCATCGGCACGTCGCTCGACGACGCCATGCGGGTCGCCAACGAACTGGCCGGCGGGATCGAGATCCGGATGATCGGCAAGCATGACACGCCGCCGGACTGAACACCGGGAGGACAGCGTGCCGCGTGCCGCCACCCAACGACGCTATCTGATGGTCAAACCGACGTACTTCGATGTGGAGTACTCGATCAACCCGTGGATGGATCCGAGGAAGCCGACCTCGACCGAGCTCGCCATCGCGCAGTGGGAATGGCTGCGCGACCTGTACCTCGATCTGGGCCACCGGGTCGAGCAGCTCGATCCGCGGCCGGGCCTGCCGGACATGGTGTTCGCCGCCAACGGCGCGACCGTGGTGGACGGCAACGTACTCGTCGCCCGGTTCCGGTACCGGCAGCGCGCCGAGGAGTCCCCGGCCTATCTGGACTGGTTCACCGCGCGTGGATACACGCGCGTGCGGCAGGCCCGACGGGTCAACGAAGGCCAGGGCGACTATCTGGTCGCCGGTTCGCGGGTGCTGGCCGGCTCGGGATTTCGAACCGTCAGCCGGGCCCACGCGGAGGTGGCGCGGTACTTCGGGCTGCCGGTGGTCGCGCTGCGCCTGGTCGACCCGCGCTACTACCATCTGGACACCGCGCTGGCCGTGCTTGACGAACGCACCATCATGTACCACCCGGCCGCGTTCGCCGCCGAGAGCCGTCGGCTGCTCGAACGGCTGTATCCGGACGCGATCACCGCATCCGACGACGACGCCGCCGCGTTCGGCCTCAACGCCGTCTCCGACGGCCGTCACGTCGTGCTGCCCCAGGCCGCCACCGGTTTGATCGACCAGCTACGCCGGCGCGGCTTCGCCCCGATCGGCGCCGACGTGTCGGAGCTGTTGAAGGCCGGTGGCAGCGTCAAGTGCTGCACGTTGGAGCTGGGACACGGCGTGGAAACCCTGGCCCGTCGCGGGCCCGGGCGGCTGACCGGTCAAAGGTGAGGAGAAACGCCAATGGACCGGACAGCCGATGACATCAGAGTGAGGCGTACGCCGATGGACCGCGCAGCCGACCGGAACCGGTTGAGCACGGTCAGCCGCGTCCTGATCGGCACCGCGCTCGTCGCGGTGCCGGTCGCCCTGATCGTGGTGCTGCTCGCCGTCGGCCCGGGCGGCGGCCACGCCGCGCCCGGCACCGCGGCCGCCGCGGCGGCCCGCACCGCACGTGCCGGCACCGTACCGGCCGGCACCGCACCGGCCGCGCCGGGCGTCGACCCGTTCGCGCGGCTGCTCGTCGCGCTACCGGTCATCCTCGGCGCGTGCTACCTGGCGGGGCTGCTGTTTCGGCGGTTCGGCCAACCGGCGGTGATCGGTGAAATCGTCGCCGGGGTGATGCTCGGCCCCTCGCTGCTCGGCGCGGCGTGGCCGGCGGCCTTCCGGTGGCTGTTTCCGGGCACGGTGGTTGCCGCGATCAACACCCTGGCCCAGCTCGGGCTGATCTTCTTCATGTACCTGGTCGGCGCGGAGATCGACCTGGCGACGGTACGCCGACGCGGCCTGACCGCGGTGACGGTGAGCCAGCTGGGCATCGCGATACCGATGCTGGCCGGCATCGGGCTCGCCTTCGGGCTGTACCCGACGTTCGGCGGCCAGGTCGGGTTCCTGGGTTTCGCCCTGTTCATCGCCGTCGCCATGAGCGTGACGGCGTTCCCCGTGCTGGCCCGGATCCTGACCGACCGCGGCATCGCCGATACACCGCTGGGCGCGCTGGCACTGACGTGCGCGGCGATCGGCGACGTCGTGGCCTGGTGCCTGCTCACCGTGGTCATCGCGATCAACCGCCACGGCTCGCCGGCGGCGGTGGGGGTGACCGCCGTCATGAGCGCGCTCTTCGTCGCCGTGCTGGTGTTCGTGGTGCGCCCGGTGCTGTCGCGCCGCATCGGAGCGGTGTCCGTACCGGCGGTACTGCCCATCCTGCTGGCCGGCATCATGTTGTCGGCGTTGGCCACCAACCAGATCGGCATTCATCCGATCTTCGGCGCGTTCCTTTTCGGCGTGGTGACGCCGCGGTCCGCGGCCACGGTACGGCAGGCGGCCGACAGGATGGAAACCATCACGGTGACCCTGCTGCTGCCGCTGTTCTTCGTCTACACCGGCCTGCACACCCGGTTCGGGCTGCTTGGTACCGACGCGCGGCGATGGGCCTGGTGCGCGGTGATCATCGGCGTGGCGGTGGCCAGCAAGTGGGGCGCGAGCACCCTGGCGGCCCGACTGACCGGGGTCGGCTGGCGCGAGTCGCTGTCGCTGGGCGCCCTGATGAACTGCCGGGGCCTCACCGAGCTTGTCGTGCTCAACATCGGTCTGCAGCTGAAGGTGATCAGTCCGACCGTGTTCGCGATGCTGGTCGTCATGACCCTCGTCTCGACCGTCGCCACCGCACCCGGGCTCTCAATGATCGCGCGATTCGGGCACCCCCGCATGCGTCGCCACCCGGCATCGGCCGAGCCTGTCCGCCACTGACGGCCCCCGGGAAACGTCGCTGAGCACGCGCCGCCGGGGCGGTCCTACTATGGGTAGGGCACGTCGATGACCTCGAAAATGGTCGCTGACCTGCTCATTGATCTGCGGGTGTTGCGGTCACATCGCGACCGCACGTGTCAAACGACCATCGCATTCGGAGGGGACATTACGGAAGGCTCAGGTCATTTATAGGACGCCTATCCGTCAGCGTCTCCGCGAACTTCACGGGTACCACGAATGACTGCCGGGGTGGCACCAAAGCCCAGGATCAATGCTGTGGCGAAGGCATCGAAATCCCCATCGAAACGCACGGGCCAATCCCAGGGAAAGCCATTACCGACTGGGTTTCCGAGGGTGATTGCGGAGATCGCGACCGCCAAGGGCAGTACCCATGCCAAGCGGCCGCCGAGTAGGAAGCCTGACAGGAGCGCGAGACCCACAAAACCCACGAAGTTGCGAATCGCGGCTATCTCACCGATCGGCCCGGAAAGACCAGCACTGAGCAAGATCAAACCAGCGGTGGACAGTCCAGAGAGGACACCAAGTTGTGCAACCCGCCAGATCGACAGCAACCGGCGCGCGGTGGCATCAAATTCAGTCAGTGGGGAACGCATCGATGTGCCGATAATAATAGCTGAAATCAAGGGCAGAAACACCAACCACGGCACAGCGGTTTCACTGTAGTTGCTGATTCTGAACGAGCGTGTCCCAAGTACGATGCCGAGAAGTTGCGCGCCAACCACTGCCGTCGCTGCGGCAATCAGCCGACGAGACCGCGCGTACAGTAATAGGCCGACCATCGTAAGTCCTCTCAGCCGGCAAATGCACTGCTTGACAGTGAGCATGCGGCGATGGCTTGGTAGTTGCGCTTAAACCACTCTCGCCGCTG
>JAVHWE010000146.1:0-3148 GCA_032160285.1 Micromonosporaceae bacterium
TCCCGGCCGGCCCGCCGCCCGAGCGGTCAACCGCGCCCGCGTCCGGGGGCCCTGCCTGCGAACGTGTGCGAATTGCCCTCTTACCTTGACCGCGATACTGAGCTAAGCTCATCGTCAATCGTCAATATTAAACAATCTTTACATTGACCTTGACGGGTGGTCCGCCGTTCCCGAGACACCGGCCGGCCCCTGGCGATCGGGAAGCTTGAGGAGCGATATGCGCAGACGACGGATCATCATCGGAACGGCCATGTCGGCGATGCTTGCCGCGGCCGGCACCGCCGTGGTGCTCACCAGCGTTCCGGCCTCGGCCGCCGCGGTGTTCGCCGTGGCCCCCTATGTCGACCTCTCCGCGGGCAGTGCGGACATGCTCGATACGGCCATCGCGCAGGGCGGGGTGAACAGCTACACCGCGTCGTTCATCATCGGTTCCGGCTGTACCGCGATCTGGGGCGACACGCTCGGGATCAACAACTCGACCGTGAACGTACGGATCGCCCGGGCCCAGGCCGCGGGCGCCCAGACCATCATCTCCTTCGGTGGTGCCGGCGGCGCTGAGCTGGCCCAGTCGTGCACCGACGTCAACGCCCTCACCGCGCAGTACCAGAGCGTCATCACGAAGTACCGCGTCAACCACCTCGACTTCGACATCGAGGGGGCGGCGATCGCCGACCCAACCTCGATCAACCGGCGCTACCAGGCGATCCGCAACCTTGAGGCGGCCAACCCCGGCCTCAACGTGTCGGTGACCATCCCGGTGCTGGAGGGCGGGCCCACCGCCGACGGGACGAACTTCCTGCGCGCGGCCGTCACCAACGGCGCCCGGATCAACCTCATCAATGCCATGGTCATGGACTACGGCCACCCGGTCACCAACATGGCGACCGCCGCGCAGACCGGCGCCACCGGCACCCTCGCGGCGGCCCGGAGTGCGGGCATCAACGCCACGTTCGCCAACATCGGCGTCACCCCGATGATCGGCAACAATGACAGCGCCGGCGAGGTCGTCTCGCTGGCGAACGCGCGGACGATCGTGAGCTGGGCCAACGCTAACGGCATTGGCCGGCTCGCCTTCTGGTCCATCGGCCGCGACCAGCCGTGCCCCGGTGGCGGCGTGTCGCCGAACTGCTCCGGCCTCGGCGGCGCCGCGCTCGACTTCACCCGGGCCTTCACCGGCGGCGCCACCGGCACCCCGCCGAACAACCCGCCGCCGACCACTCCGCCGACCACGCCGCCGACCAACCCGCCGCCGACCAACCCGCCGCCCGGCACCGGCGCTACCACGTGGGTCGCCAACCACGCGTACACGGTCGGCAACACGGTGACCTTCAGCGGGGTCAGCTACCGCTGCCTGCAGAGCCACACCTCGCTGGTCGGCTGGGAGCCGCCGAACGTGCCCGCCCTGTGGCAGCGGGTCTGATCCGGTAACCGACGATTGAATGGACTGGACCCCGGTGGGCACGCCCGCCGGGGTCCATGCCTGTCGACGGCCGCCGGATCGTCAGGCGGCGAGCCGGGCCAGCACGCTGTAGCCGGGGAACTGTGCGGCGTCGGCCGGCGGCGTCTCGTCGGAATCGGGGCGCCACAGCGGGCAGCGCACAATGCCGGGCTCGACCGGTTCCCAGCCGTCGATCAGCGCGGCGATCTCCGATCTGGTGCGCATGAGCACGGCGTTGTCGGCGCGGGCGTAGACCTCCTGCGCGTCGCGCTGGCCGGCCGGCGGCTGGCCGTCCTCGCTGGCGTGCGAGATGGCCAGGTAGCTGCCGGGCACGAGCGCGGTACGAAGCCGGGCCAGAATGTCGCCCGGGTGCTGCCAGTCGGGAACGAAGTGCAGCGCCGCGATCAGCAGGACGGCGACCGGTCGGTCCAGGTCGAGCAGGCCGGCGACGACGGGGTGGGCCAGGATCATCGCCGGATCACGCAGGTCGGCCTGGACCGCCACGGCGTTCGGGTTGCCGGCGAGGATCGCCTGCGAATGCGTGACCGCCACCGGGTCGATGTCGACGTACACGATCCGGGCCGACGGGTTGATCTCCGCGGCGATCTCATGCACGTTGCCGACGGTGGGGATGCCCGAGCCGAGATCGAGGAACTGGTCGACGCCCGCCTCGCCGGCCAGGAACCGGACCACCCGGCGCAGGAACGTCCGGTTCTCCCGCAACACACCGGGCAGCTGCGGCATCGCCGCGATCGCGCGTTCGGCCACCTCTCGGTCGATCGCGAAGTTGTGCGCCCCGCCCAGCATGTAGTCGTATATCCGCGACGACGCTGGGCGGTTGATGTCGACCTCCGCCGGTGCCCAATTCGGCCGCTCCACTGCGTGACCCCCAAGTCGCGAACGGTACCTGCCCCACCGGGAGTTTAGTCAGTACCGGTACGCCCGGATGATCTTTTGGTCCGTCGAACCGCCGTCGGTCAGCGTCACCGTACTGCGCAGCGATACGTACCCGGTCGGTGCGGGGGGCCGTTTGACCAGGGCGAAGCCGGTCTCGCCGACCCGCACGACGAACGCGGTGAGCCAGGTCCGGCCATCGTCGTAGGACACCCGGAGGTCGAGCGAGGCCGTCCGTGCCGGCGTGGCGCCGGCCTGGCGCTGCACCGTGAAACCGATCACGTCGAACTCGCCGGCCGCCGCCCTGTTGTGGTCGTCGAGCGTGGGCCGGAACCGCACCACCGATACCGGCAGTTTCTGGGTGACGCCCTCCGGGACCGCCGCGGACCGGAACCGCCAGGAGATCTCGTTGTGGGTGCTGAGCCCCGCGACGGTATTGCGGTCGGTCTTGATGAACAGCGTGTACCGCCCGTCCGCGGCCGGCACGTCGAAGCCGCCGGCCTGCCCCTCGCCCTCATAGATGACGTCGCGGTCGCGGCTCAACCGCATGAACGCGGCCACCGTCGTGCTGCTGGCCGACCGTCCCTGGTCGTCGCTGTACAGGGTCGGTTCGAGATCGAAGGTGTTGGCGGTCCGGTTGAGGCCGGACTCGCCGGGGCCGGGAGTGACGAACGCGGGGCCGAACACGCCCGTGTTCCACGACTCGTGATAGGTCCGTCCGGCGACATACGCCTGGGCGGGTTGGCTGAAGCTGTTCAGGTACGCCGGTACGTCCGGAAATTCCTCCTGCGCCCCGGCCACCTCGTGGAACACGTC
>JAVHWE010000153.1:0-9752 GCA_032160285.1 Micromonosporaceae bacterium
TAGATCACACTCGGCGCGATCTCCGCCGGTACGGCGTAGCGCTGCTGGGGTGCGTCGTCGACCCAGTACCGGCGGAACTCCGGCCGGTCCACCGGGGCCATCTCGGTGTTGACGTATCCGGGTGCGAGGGCGTTGACGCGGATGCCGAGCGGTGCCCACTCGGCCGCCAGCGATTTCGTCAGGTGGTGGACCGCGGCCTTCGACGCGTTGTACGCCGGCTGCCACTGCGGCCGGTTGACGATCTGACCCGACATCGAGCCGACGTTGACGATGGCGCCGCCACCGTTGTCGGCCATCATCCGGCCGAATGCCTGGCAGCAGTTCCAGACGCCGGTGAGGTTGGTATCGATCACCTGGTGCCACTCGGCTCCGGTGACCTCCAACGCGGGACCGTGCAGGCAGGTACCGGCATTGTTGATCAGAATATCGGCCGGACCCATGCCGGCCCCGATCGCCTCGACGGCACGGTCGACGGCGGACCGGTCGGTCACGTCAGCGTCGTACCCGTGCGCGGTCACGCCGCGGTCCGTCAACTCCCGTACCGTGTCGTCGGTTCTCGCCCGGTCGCGGGCCAGAATCGCGACCGAGGCGCCCGCGTCGCCGAGGGCGAGCGCGAAGGCCCGCCCGAGCCCGCGGTTACCGCCGGTGACGACGGCCACCCGCCCGCTCAAGCCGAACGCGTCCAATGCCGACATCTGAGTCCTCCCGCCAGTGGTACCGGTAGCCGCTCGTGCCGCGGGCGTGCGACCGAGAGGGTGATCTGCCAATGAAACCGCCCCGCCGTCGCGAACGCGACAGCGGGGCGGTTCGGCCGTGGGTGGACCGCCGGCTCACGGTGACGGCTGCGGTACCGCACAATTGATCTTCGGATTGACGCCGACGTAGTTGAGTGGCCCGGCCAGTACCGTGACGATGGTGGTCCCGGCCTTGGCGCAGTTGTCGTTGGAGCTGCTGAAGTAGCCGCGCTGACCGGCGGCGAGCGCGCCGATGAGCAGCCAGATTATGACGATCACTCCACCAATGGATCCGAGTCGCACTGCTGCCTCCTAGGTCCAGGATCCGGTACCTCCGGGTTGGGACGGCCCGGTCCGTTTACCGCTGATCCGGGCGGGTAACCGGCCTACGCCGGACCGCGACGGTGGCTGCGTGATACCACCGGCGGTCGATGCCTAAACGGTGCACTGGTGGTCGCGCCCATGGTCACGGTGGTGTCCGGCCGCCCGCCGACCCGTTTCGCGCGCCCGCGTCGCACCGGGCGTGCGGTGCGCGCGAGATGCCCGCCACCCCGATCGCCGACCATCGTTGAAGCATCGGAGTTGTACGGGTACGCCGGTCAATACGAGAGCAGCTCATGTACTGTGCGGCCGTGCCCGCGAACGCCGTTGGTAATTTACGCGAGTCAGTACCCGCCTCTTCGTCACATGGTGCCCGTGCGACGACTACGACGCGTCAACACGACATCCGCGAGTTGCCCGATGTCTGCGCCTCGAACGCGGCGCACGCTCGTCGGGCACCCGGGACGGATCCCGAGGCGACGCGGAAGGACGAGATTGTGACCGCCGGCTTGAATGTCACCGCCGCACGATGCGAGGCCCTGTTCGTCTCCTCGCTCCAGCGATCGGACGAGCCCACCATGACCGAGGTCCGAGACGCGATCAGGCGAACGATCCGCGAGCTCGGCAGCCGGGGTTGTGCCTGCTGCGTCGCCCAGGAGTTCGGCGACCACCCGGAGACGGCCGTCCCGCGCATGCGGTGGGCCCGTGCGGCGGTCGCGGAGGCGTTCCTGCCGGTTGTCTCGGTCTGACCGGGTACGCGCCGGTCCGACCGCCGGACCCCGACGATGGATAATCCGGGACATGAGATTTCGTGCCACGGTCGAACTCGGCGGCAAGACCGCGACCGGTATCGAGGTGCCGGCCGCGGTGGTGGACGGGCTCGGGTCGGGCAAGCGACCACCGGTCCGGGTCACGATCGGGACGTACACGTACCGCAGCACCGTCGCCGTCATGGGCGGCAGGTTCCTGCTCCCGGTCAGCGCCGAGGTCCGCCGCGACGCGGCCGTCGCCGCCGGGGACGAGATCGACGTCGACGTCGAGCTGGACACCGCGCCCCGCGAGGTGAGCGTGCCTGCCGACCTTGCGGCGGCCCTTGACGGCCAGCCGGATGCCAGGCGCGGCTTCGAGGCCCTGTCCTACAGCAATCGGCGGCGGTACGTCCTGGCGATCGAGGACGCCAAGACCGCCCAGACGCGGCAGCGACGCATCGCCCGCACGGTCGACGAACTGCGCACCGCCCAGACGCGCGCCGGGCAACCGGGGACGGGGCAACCGGGGACGGGGCGAACGGATGGGGACAGCCGTGACCTGGGATGACCTGTTGACGGCCTGCCTGGCCAAGCCCGGCGCGCAGCGCGACGAGCCGTGGGAGGGCGACGTCGTGGTGAAGGTCGGGAACAAGATCTTCGCGTTTCTCGGCTCCGGGTCGGCGCTCTCGGTCGGCGTCAAGTGCGGCCGTACCCGGGAAGCCGCCGACGAGTGGCTGGTCCGGTACCCCGACGACGCGTCGGTGATGGCCTACATCGGACGCGCCGGCTGGAACACGCTGCGGGCCGGCGGTGCGATACCCGACGACGAGCTGCTGGAGGCGGTCGACGCCTCGTACCACGCGGTCGTCAGCCGGTTGCCGAGGAAGGATCGTCCCGCCGGGCTCTGACGCCCGGCGGCGACGTCGCCGGATCGGTTTCCGGCGATCAGGACCGGGTACCCCCTGACTGTGGGTATCGCATCCGCACCACCCGCCTTCCGAGGGAGGACCGGAGTCCATGACGACGACGATGGCGCTGCGGCTTCCCGGCGACGCGCGTGCGGCCGCGCACGCCCGGTCCATGGTCAAGGCCATGCTCACCGGACTGGAGGTACCCGCGCAGTGTCGTGACGATCTCGTGCTGATGGCCGCCGAGGCATGCAGCAACGCGGTCTGTCACGCCGAGCGGGCCGGTGACATCGAGGTTGTGGTGTCCGTCGACACCCGCGAGTGCGTGATCGACGTGGGCAACAGCGTGGCCGACACGGACGATGGCGCCACGGTTGCGGGCAGCATGGTTACGGGTCGCGCGGGTACGGGTGGCGCGGGGGTGGCCGCCTCGGGTACGGGCGGCGGCCGCCACGGGCTCGACGAGGGCCGGCTGCGTGACGATCTTCCCGATGCGCTCGCCGAGCATGGTCGTGGGCTGGCCATCATCGCGGCGCTGGCCGACACCGCGCGGGTCATCCACCAACGGTCCGGCTGGGTGGTACTGCACATGGTCAAGCGGATCACCCGGACCCCGGACATGTCCGGGCGGTCGCTGCGGGTCGGCGCGAATCCGGGTACCGCGAGGTAACCGGCCATCGCGACCGTCGGGTCCGTCGCGGGCTCGACACCGTACAGCGGCCTGCGCGCGGCGGTGATCCGGGCTCGGTACCCGGATCGGGCCCGGTCGAGGTTGAACAATTCGGACATTTAGCCAGTAACCGGGCTGGTTGGGTCCTGAGATCCGGCCTGGCTGACGGTCTGCGCGGTCGCCTTGTTACTGTCAGCGGGTTAGGCAAAGGTAGCGCGAAGCTATACCAAGACGGATCCGGGTCTGCGTTCGCGGATCGCTCCGTCTGAAGAGGGAGAATGGCGATGGCACAGGGCACCGTGAAGTGGTTCAACGCGGACAAGGGCTTCGGCTTTATCGCCCAGGACGGGGGCGGCGACGACGTGTTTGTTCACTTCTCCGCCATCCAGTCCGGGGGTTACCGTTCGCTGGAAGAGAACCAGCGGGTCGAGTTCGAGATCACGCAGGGGCAGAAAGGCCCGCAGGCCGAGCAGGTCCGCGTCGTCTGACGAGATGCCCGGCTCGCCGGCCCGGCCGTGGTGACTCACCCGGCCGTGTCCGGCGGACCGGGCGGCCGGGCTTGCGCCCGGCATAGCCGAAACAAGGTTTGATCCCCGCATCGCGATGGTGCGGGGATCGACACTTTCACGGCACGATTCGAGCCGCCGACGCGTACGGATAGCAGCGGCGGATCCGGCGGTCGACCGGGTCCACGATGCGGCGACGGTCGCCCGATCCGGGGAATGCGGTCGGCCAGCAGATCCGGTCCGAAGTGCCTGGCATGCCGCCTGAGCAGCCGGTACCCCGTCATGCGACGTTCTTTCGGGGTACACCGTGCGGGTCCTCCTCGCGGCGGCCACCAACGGTGAATGCCACGTCATGGGCACATTCGCGTTTTGCCCGAGTCGAATTCGCGATTATGCCCATGGTGTATCCACAGTGTCCTTCCTATCGTTGCCGCGTGACCGTGGACCAAACTGTGCCTGGGGCCCAGCCGCCCGATACCGCCGGTACCGGTACCGACGCCAACATCACCAGCCCGATCCGGGTCCGGCCGGCCGTGCATGAGCGGGGCCCGTACGCCGGTGAACGGGAGCCGGTCAACGGTGAACCCGATCTGCCCGGCGCCGGCGCGCAAACGGCCGATCTGAGGGCTGGTCGGGAATCGGTCGGCCGGGGGGTGCCGGTCTTCGTGGATCCGACCGGTCGACGCCGGCGCCGGATCCGGGTCGCCTGTTATGCCGGAGCGACGATCTGCGTGGGTTATCTGGCACTGGTCGCGGTGAGCATGGCCGGCGGTGCGGCCGGCCCCCGGGCGCTGCTGCCGTTCGCGATGCTGGGCGGCGGGGCGGGGCCTGGGCACGTCGGGGGTCCGGCCGGTGCGGCCCGGCCGCACAGGCTCCCGGCGGCCACCCGCGTACCGACAGGCGGGCGCACCAGCCGACCGTCCGGTGCCACCACGCCGACACCACCGGCGTCGGCACGCGCGGTACCGGCGCCTGGGGTAGCGGTGCCGGCCGCCGTCCCGGCCGTGCCCGCGATCGCGTCGGCCGGGTCCCCGTCACCCACGCCCCCGGCCCCGACCCGCTCCGCCGTGCCCGAGGCCACGACGACGGTGCCGCCCACGCCCACACCGACCGCGCAACCGACCCCGCTGCCCGGTCCCCGTACGACCGGCCGGGCATCGACATCGCCGGCCCTACCCCGCGCATTGCCGGCACCCAGCTGGCCGGCGCCGCCGCCACCGGCGGCACGCTCGGCGCCAGCACCGCGACCCGTGCCGGCAGCGGTGACCGCCCCAGCCCCGGCCGCCGGACAACGGCTGTGACGCCGGACCGGGATGGACGGGAGTCGGGCGGGGAGCGCAGGCGCGGCCGGCTCGGTGTGCCGCGCCCGCGGTGGGTGGTCACGGCCTGCCTGCTCGCCGTGTTCGGGTTCATCCTGGTCATCGAGGCGTACGCGAGCGGTCAGTTCGTACCGGACGCCGTGCACCGCTCGGCGCACAGCGACCGGGTGCCGGCGTCCATCGCGGACGGTGGGCCGGTCATCGACACCACCGGGGGGCAGCCCCGGTCGTACCATCTGCCGACCCGGACCATCGCGCTGACCTTCGACGACGGGCCCGACCCGGCCTGGACGCCGAAGGTCCTGGCCGTCCTGCGCCGCCACCAGGTACACGCCACGTTCTTCACCATCGGGGCGCTGGTGTCCCGGCACCCGGACGTCGCCCGGGCGATCGTGGCCGGGGGTAACGAGTTGGGCGCGCACTCGTTCAGCCATCCCGACCTGGCGGAGGTGCCGGGCTGGCTGCGGTCCGTCGAATACGCCGGGGCCCAGTCCGCGATCAGCGGCGCGACCGGTGTGAAGACGTCGCTGCTGCGGTACCCGTACTCGTCCACCGCGGCCGCCGTCGACAACGTGTACTGGCCGATCGTGCGGGACGTCGGGCGGCGCGGGTACCTGACCGTGTTGACCGATACCGACAGCGCGGACTGGACCCGGCCGGGCGTGGACGCGATCGTTCGAAACGCCACCCCAGCGAATGACCACGGGACGATCGTGCTGATGCACGACGCCGGTGGGGACCGGTCGCAGACGGTGGCCGCGCTGGATCGCTACATCCCCCTGATGATCTCCCGGGGGTACCGTTTCACCACGGTGTCGGAGGGCCTGGGGCTGGCCGTCGGTACCGGCCCGATCGCGGGGAACACCCCGGCCGGCGCGGCCGACGTCTGGCGCGGGCGGGCGCTGGCGACCGTGATCGGCGTCGCGGACGCCTCGCTGCGCGCCCTTGCCGCGTTGTTCGTGCTGGTCGGCGTGCTCACCCTCGGCCGGACCGTCCTGCTGTTCGCGCTCGCCGGCCACCATGCCCGTCGACGGCGGTCCAGCCGGTGGTCGTGGGGGGCGCCGGTGACCGAACCCGTCTCGGTGCTGGTACCCGCGTTCAACGAGAAGGAGGGCATCGAGGCGGCCATCGCATCGCTGGCCACCGGGGATTATCCGGGCCCGGTCGAGGTGGTGGTCGTCGACGACGGGTCCACCGACGGTACCGCCGACCTCGTCGAGTCACTCCGGCTGGCGAATGTCCGGGTCGTCCGGGTCCGAAACGGCGGCAAGGCGGCCGCCCTGAACGTCGGCATCGCGCGGGCCCGCCACGAGCTGATCGTGATGGTCGACGGCGACACGATCTTCGAGCCGGACTCGATCCGGCAGCTGGTGGCCCCCTTCGCCGACGAGCGGGTGGGTGCCGTCGCGGGTAACGTCAAGGTCGGCAACCGGGGCAGTGTGGTGGCCCGGTGGCAGCACATCGAGTATGTGATCGGGTTCAATCTCGACCGCCGCCTCTACGACACGCTGCAGTGCATGCCGACGGTACCCGGGGCGATCGGGGCGTTCCGCCGCGCCGCCCTGCGCGATGTCGGCGGGGTCAGCGGCGACACGCTCGCCGAGGATACCGACCTGACGATGGCGATCTGCCGGGCCGGTTGGCAGGTCGTGTACGCCGAACGCGCGCGCGCCTGGACCGAGGCGCCGGCCACGCTGCGGCAACTGTGGAAGCAGCGGTACCGGTGGAGTTACGGCACCATGCAGGCGATGTGGAAGCACCGCCGGGCACTGGTCGAGCGCGGTGGTTCGGGCCGGTTCGGCCGGCGTGGTCTGCTGTCGCTCGCCCTGTTCTCGGTGGCACTACCGGTGTTCGCGCCGCTGTTCGACATCATGACCGGCTACGGCCTGTTCTTCTTCAACCGCAACGTCACGGCGGCGGCCTGGCTGGGGATGCTGGCGTTGCAGGCGCTCACCGCGCTGGTGGCGTTCCGGATGGACCGGGAGTCACCGCGTCCACTGTGGGCGCTCACGCTCCAGCAGTTCGTGTACCGGCAGCTGATGTACCTGGTGGTAATCCAGTCGGTGATCACCGCGGTGACCGGGGCCCGGCTGCGATGGCACAAGCTGCACCGCACCGGCCAACCGGGCCTGGCCGGACCGCACGACAGACCCGGCGAACCCGACCTGCCCGGTCGGGACGGCCGGCCCGGCCGGGCAGGCCCGCCAGGCACGCAGCGAAGTCGGGAACCGGCGTGAGGTCGCTGCTCGTCGACACCGACGTGGTACTGGCCCGGCGTGCGGCGACGGCGCTGCGCCGGTCCGGCCTGGCCGCCGACACGGTGTCCGACCTGGTCGACGCCGACGTCGCCCTCACGGTCAACGACTACGACTGCGTGGTCTTCGAACGATTTTTCCCCGGCACCGACAGCGCAGGGTACGTGTACCGGCGTCGGCAGCGTGGCTGGACCACGCCGGTGTTGTTTCTCAGCGCCGTCGACACGGCCGACCACCGGGTCGCCGGGTTCGAACATGGTGGCGACGACCACCTGACCAAGCCGTTCGCGCTGACCGAGTTCGTGGCGCGGGTACGCGGCCTGTGTCGCCGGTCGGCCACCATGCGCCCGCCGATCGTGCGCGCCGGTGACCTTCAGCTCGACGGCTGCCGTCGAAGCGCCACCCGGCGGGGCGTACCGCTCGTGCTCACCGCGAAGGAGTTCGCGGTACTCCAGCTGCTGGCGTCGCACCCCGGCGACGTGGTCAGCCGGAGCGCGCTGCTCGACGGCTGCTGGGACGCGGCGGCCGAGCCGATGTCCAACGTGGTGGACGTCCTGGTCGCGCAGTTGCGCCGGAAACTCGGTGCCCCGTCGTTGATCCATACCGTCCGGGGCGCCGGGTACCGGCTCGCGTCACCGCCGTCCGCCCGATCCGGGGACGCCCGCCCTCCGACAGACGCCCAGCAGTCGCGGCCGGCGTCCGGCTGACAGATCCTCTACCCACCCGACGGCGAGTACGACGACCGCCAGCCCGAGGAGCGCGATCGCGAAGTACCCGATCTCGACCGCCTGGCCGAGCCGCCACACGCCGAGGAGGTCGCCGACGGGGAAACTGACCGCAATGGCCACGTTGTGCCACAGGTAGATCGTCACCGCGCGCGAGTTGAGCAGGGTGACCAGCCGGTCGAGCGGGCGGATCCGGGCCAGCCACCCCATCGGCGGCCCGGCCCGCAGGACGATCAGCACGAAACCCAACGAGTACAGGGCCTGCGCGAGCGGGATGTCGTTGAGGTCGTAGCCGGCATCGTCGGCCGGGTGGGTCAGCGCCCACGCCGCGCCGGCGACCAGGCAGTCGGCGGCCAGGGCCAGCAGCAGCGGGCGGTTGACCCGCCGCAGCGCGCCGGTCCGGTGGGCGAAGCCGAGCACCCAGCAGGCGCCGAAGGTGGCAACGTCGGTCACGACGTCGCCGACGCGACCGGCGAGCTCCACCGGCCCGAGCCTGCCGTCGGTCGTGACCAGGGCGACGAGGACCGCCAGCGGTGCGAGCAGCGTGGGGACCGGCCACTGCCGGTACGCCCGCCAGGCCAGCGGCGAGAGCAGCACTAGCCAGAGGTACGTGACCAGGTACCAGAGGACCTCCGTGGCCTCGGTGGCCCACGCGCTGCCGGGTGGGTCGGCCAGGGGCACCACCCAGAGCAGCAGGTCCAGCCGGTCTCCCTGGCCGGGCCAGCCGTGCCACCGCATGACCGGCACCATGACGGCGCCCAGCACCCACAGCGCGGGGAGCAGCCGGCGGATCCGGCTGGTGACCGCCTGCCGCGCCGAACGCTGTATCGACCGGGCCATCAGCGAACCCCCGAGGGCGAACATGACACCCATCGCCGGGTAGGCGTAGCTCAACCACGCGACGCCGAACATGTGGAAGATGACAACTCGGACGATGGCGGCGGCACGGAGGGCGTCGAGGTAACGATCCCGCCCGGCTGCCGGGGTGGTTGGGGCCGTGGGCGCGACGGCGGCCGGCGCCGGGGTCGCGGTCGGGGTGGCGGTCACCGGAGCATGATGCCCGCGCACACATGAGATGACGATGAGGCTCGGCACCGTGGCCATTGGATCGGCGCATCAGAAACTACCCGGATTAGTCCATGAAGATTTAAATGGAGGAGTGCACGCCGGAGGCGACTCGCCGGCTTTGACGCGCTCATGTACCGCCTCGCCATTTCCCGGGTTCGATGACCCGACAGCCGTCCCGCCGGATAACGCAGGTGCTCACCCTTTCCGTCCTCGGTACCCTGATTAAGCCCAATCTCGATGACCTACGGTTATTTGTTTCGACTGACCGCATCGATGGTCCGGTGGTACGCCCCGGTGGGAGCGACGACGGCCCGGGACCAACGCTGGGCGGCCGTCGAAGGCCGTACCTGCTGCGTCGGGTGACCGGTCGGGGGTCATTCGGATGGCGCGCAATCGTGGGTGGAAGGGTCGCCTTCGGTTGACCTGAGGATTGTTCGTGTTCGGCATGACATTTGCAACTGGGCCGAGACGACGCGGACTGTCAACCTTTTCTGGCG
>JAVHWE010000170.1:0-6898 GCA_032160285.1 Micromonosporaceae bacterium
CCCCGCCTACTCCGCCTCCCCCTGCCGCGCCCATTCCGCCGGCCCCTGCCCCACCCGCTCCGCCTCCCCCAGCCCCGCCCACTCCGCCTCCCCCAGCCCCGCCCACCTCGACCGGGCCGGTATCGGCCGTCCCAGTGTCCGGGCCACCACCGCGCGTCCCGCCTCGGTCCGGTCCGGCGCAGCCCGGACGGGCCCAGCCCGCACCGACACACTCCCGACCGGCTCATCCCGGATCGGCTCGCCCGGGACCGGCTCAGACCGGACCGGCACAACCCGTACCATCGAGGCCGGCCACGGAGCGTGAGGAGCCGACGGCGCCCGCGGTTCGCGGGGCCGAGCAGCTTCTCGCGTCTTTCCGGTGGGATTACGACCCGGACACGCTGCGCGAGGTCGTCGAGGGCGAGCAGCTCGAACAACTCACCAAGGTCCACGAGCTGCTCACCGCGCGACTGGAAGCCGTGTCCGACAACGGATCGCGGGCCCGGCTGCTCAGCCTGCGGGCGGTCGTGTCGCGGATCCTCGGCGACCTCGACAAGGCGCTCGCCGACGGCAAGCTCGCCGTCAGCCATGCCGTGGCCACCGGTGAGCTGCGCCGGATTTCGATCGCCCAGGCCCGGCTGGCGCACGTCCTCCAACGCCGGGGCGACTTCGCCGCCGCCGACGAGCTGTACACGCTGGCCAACTCGCCGGAGCTGCCGGACCGGCTGCGGGCCACCATGCACCAGCAGGCCGGCAAGTGCGCCTACGACCAGGGCCGCTACATCGAGGCGTGCAACCACTTCGACCGGGCGCTCGAACTTCGCCGCGAAGAGGACCCGGACCTGATCGCCGACACCGAACTGGCGCTCGACGCGGTGTTC
The DNA here is from genome assembly GCA_032160285.1 of Micromonosporaceae bacterium. Classification (GTDB taxonomy): domain Bacteria; phylum Actinomycetota; class Actinomycetes; order Mycobacteriales; family Micromonosporaceae; genus Planosporangium. The sequence goes on from JAVHWE010000170.1 coordinate 861, forward strand.
CGCCGGGTCGCGGAGCGCGGCTGGGGGCCGTACCCACGGTCGCGCGACGAGATCATCGGGGCCCGCCGGCCGTTGACGCCCACCCTCGACGAGCGGACCGGGCGGTGGGGTTTCGTCGACGAGATGGGTGTGTTCCGGATCCCCCCGAAGTACGTCGACGTGCAGCCGTTCCGCGACGATGTCGCCTGGGTGAAGCGGGCCGGTTCGCACAGCTGGGAACTCATCGACGAAACCGGCCGGCTGCTCATCGACCATACCGCCCGTCACGTCGGGGTGAGCGGCTTCGTCGACGGCATCGCCTGGGTGTCGCCGAACGGCGCCACCGGCTGGATCGGCATCGACAAGGCCAACTCGGTGCTCATCACCACCCCGTTCGACGATGTCCGACCGTTCCGGCGCGGGGTGGCGGCGGTACGCCGGGCGGGGCGCTGGGGCGCCGTCGACGCGACCGGCACGATCGTGGTACCGCTGCGGTACGACGCGTTCGCCACCGCCCTGCACGACGGCCGCTACATCGACGGATTCAGCGACGAGGGGCTGGCCGTGGTGGCGCTGGGCGCGTACAAGGGTGTGGTCGACCGTACCGGCCGGGTGCTGGTCCCCGCGGTGTACCCGGTCCTGGTCGTGCACCCGGTCGCGTTCCTGTACGCGGACGCCGCGCAGCGCTGGGGCGCCCTCGACCGGCGTGGCCGGCCACTGCTCGACCCCCGGTTTTCGAGTCGCACCGACGTGGCCGACGAGATCGAGCGGCTGCTCGCCGATACCCGCCCGATGCTGTAGGTATCCGGCGCGGATAGGGTCACGGGTATGGAATTCCGTCATCTTGGCCGTTCCGGAATGCTGGTCAGCGAGATCTCGTACGGAAACTGGATCACCCACGGCTCACAGGTCGAGGAGGAGCAGGCCACCGAGTGCGTGCGTGCCGCCCTCGACCTGGGCATCACGACCTTCGACACGGCCGACGTCTACGCCGGTACGCGTGCCGAGGCGGTGCTGGGCCGCGCGCTCAAGGGTGAGCGCCGGGAGGGTCTGGAGATCTTCACGAAGGTGTTCTGGCCCACCGGCCCCGGCCGCAACGACCGCGGCCTGTCCCGCAAACACGTCCTGGAGTCCATCGACGGTTCGCTGCGCCGGCTGCAGACCGAGTACGTCGATCTGTACCAGGCCCACCGTTACGACCGGTCCACCCCGCTGGAGGAGACGATGGAGGCGTTCGCCGACATCGTCCATGCCGGCAAGGCGCACTACATCGGCGTCTCCGAGTGGCGGGCGTCCGAGATCCGGGCCGCGCACGCGCTCGCCCGCGAGCTGAAGATCAACCTGGTCTCCAGCCAGCCGCAGTACTCCATGCTCTGGCGGGTCATCGAGGCCGAAGTCGTGCCCACCTGCGAGGAGCTGGGCATCGGCCAGATCGTCTGGTCGCCGATGGCGCAGGGCGTGCTGAGCGGCAAGTACCTCCCCGGCCAGCCGCCGCCCGCCGGCTCCCGCGCCACCGACGACAAGTCCGGCGCGGCGTTCATCTCCCGGTGGCTCGCCGACGACGTGCTGACCCGGGTACAGAACCTGAAGCCGATCGCCGAGCAGGCCGGGCTGACCATGCCACAGCTCGCGATCGCGTGGGTGCTGCAGAACCCGAACGTCTCGTCGGCGATCGTCGGTGCCACCCGCCCCGAGCAGCTCGTCGACAACGTGAAGGCAGCCGGCGTCACGCTGGACCCGGGCATTCTGAAGGCCATCGACGCGGTCGTAGACCCCATCATCGAGCGGGACCCGGCGAAGACCGAAAGCCCGACCCAGCGGCCCTGAACACGGTGGCGTCGGGAGGATTCCCCGGCGGGGACCCTCCCGACCCCGGCCGTCTCCGACGACAGCTTCAGTCGTCTTCGACGAGGGCTTCGAGAGCGGACAGGCCGGCGATCAGCGCCGCGCGTTGGTCGTCGGTCAGGCGGGCGATCCGGGCCCCGAGCAGGGCGGTGCGCTCCGACCGGATCCGGTTGAGCGCCTCCACCCCGGCCGGCGCCAGCGACACCCGGATCGATCGGGCGTCGGTCGGATCCGCCTGCCGCGTCACCAGCCCGCGTTCGGCCAGGGCGGCGAGCACCCGGGTGATCGTCGGTGCGGTCACCGCCTCCCGCGCGGCCAGCTCACCGGAGCGCAGCGGGCCGTGCTTGTCCAGGGTGGCGAGCGCCGAGAACTGCAGCGGCGGAATGTCGTTGGTCGCCAGCCGGATCCGGCGGGCGAGCCGGCCGACCGCCAAGCGGAGGCGGGTGGCCAGCTCACTGTCCACAACGGGCGTTTCGGTCACGACATCGCTCCTCGGTCGCCCTACAGGTTCAGGTGCGGAAAGAGCGCGCGTCCGGACTCGATGACGTCGGACGGCATGCCCAGGATGCGGGCGAGAAACAGCACGAAAGTGAAGAACAGGATGTTGATCCGCGGTGTCCACAGCAACGCGATCAGCAACAACATCCCGTACGGCGCGACGTGCGCGAAGCCGCGCCGCCACTGCGGGTTCAGCCACGGTTCGATCAGGTTGCCGCCGTCGATACCGGGCATCGGTACGAAGTTGAGCACGGTCGCCGTCAGCTGCAGGAACGCCAGGAAGCCGACCGCGGACCAGAACGTGTAGTGGGCGAACCTGTCGACGCCGAAGGCGAACGGCAACACCAGGGCGATCGCGAACAGCAGGTTCGTCGCCGGGCCGGCGAAGCTGATGAAGCTGTCCCAGCGGCGGCTGCGGATGGCCTGCCGGTCGACCCAGACCGCGCCGCCGGGCAGCCCGATCCCGCCCAGCAGCACGAACGCGAGCGGGATCACGAACGACAGGAACGGGTGCGTGTACTTGAGCGGATTCAGCGTCAGGTAGCCGCGATCGGCCACCATCCGGTCGCCGCCCTTGAACGCGACGATGGCGTGCGCGTACTCGTGCAGGCATAACGACACCAGCCAGCCGGCGACGACGAACAGGAAGACACTGAGCGTCGGGCTGCCGATCTCCCGCCAGGCGAGCCAGCCGCTCAGGACGAACAGGGCGGTCAATCCCAGGAAGATCGGACTCGGCCGGAACTGGGCGCGGCTCACTCCGTACGGGCTGCGCTGGCTGCCGAGCACGTCACTCCCCCGGAGGTAGCAGGCTCATCCGGTACTCCACCCGGTCGGAGTCCACGAGGGCCACCCTAACGGCACCGGCGGCGAGCAATTCACGCCATGTCTGACCGATCCACGACTCGGCGTCGGACTGGCTGGAAAACGCCTCGTGGGGGCCCTCGACGGGCTTGCCCTGCGCGTCCTCGTACCGCCACGTCCACGCCATATCGCGCACCCCTCCCGTTGCCTCTCGGTCAGCCTAACGACCCGGCCGGTCAACCCCGGACGCCGGGCACCGAACCCGGTACGGCGCGCCATAGGGTACGGGGCATGTCGTCGCAGTCTCCAAGGCGCTTGCTGATCCTGGGCGGAATCCGGTCGGGCAAGTCCGAGTTCGCCGAGCACCTGGTCGCCGAGCGCGTGGTAAGCGGGGCCGGCGAGGTCCGGTACGTGGCCACCGCCGGAGCCGGTCCCGACGATCCCGAGTGGGCCGAGCGGCTCGCCGCCCACCGCGCCCGACGGCCGGCCGGCTGGGTGACCGAGGAGATCGGCGGCGACCCGGGCCGACTGGTCGCGCTGCTCGCCGAGGCGAAACCGGACGACACGCTGCTCGTCGACGACCTGGGCGGCTGGCTGACCGCGACCATCGACGCCGCCGGCACCTGGAGCGAGACCGGACCCGCAGCCGGCGCACCGTCGCGCCCCGCGGCCAGGGCGCGTCCCGCGGCGAAGGCCCGTACCGGCGCGAAATCCGCCGTCGCCGCGACGGCGGATGCCGGCGCCGGGTCGCCTGATGACGCCGGTGCGCTCGCCGCGGCGGTCCGGGGCTGCGCCGCCGCCATGCTCGTTCTGGTCAGTCCCGAGGTCGGCCTGTCCGTCGTCCCGGCGACCCCGGCCGGCCGCGCGTTCGCCGACCGCATCGGCCGGGTCAACCAGGCGGTGGCCGCCGCCTGCGACGCGGTCGCGTTCGTCGTCGCCGGCCAGCCGGCCTGGCTCAAGGGGGCCGACCCCGCGGTCGCCGACCGACGCGCGTCCGCCGGCCCGGGGTCGCGGACTTCCCAGGTGTCGGCCCCCACCATCCCGGTCGCGCCGACCTGGGCCGTACCGGCCGCGACCGCCACCGCGGCACCGGGCATCACGCCGGCCGCCACCCCGGCCGCCGCGCCGGTCGGCGCGGGCTCGGCCGACGACTCGGCGGTCAGCGCGGTCGGGCCGGTCTCCAACACCGACGAGATCGCCATCGCGGTCGGGATGAGCCTGCCGATGCCGGACGAGAGCGCGGCCGAGCAGGCCGGCGAGCGGCTGGCCGGCCTCGACTTCGGCGGCGCGGGCCTCGGCGCGCTGGCGGCGACGGTCCGGTTCGCCGCCGGTACCCAGGGACAGCCGGTGCCCCGGCCGTGGCAGTCGGTACGGATGTTCCTGCTGCATGCCGATCACGACGGCGGGGTATCGGCGGGTGACTCCCCAACCGCGACCGGTCGGCGCGTCGACGCCGCGGAGCGCGGGGAGGGTTCGTGGGCGTTGCTGGCCGGCGCCGCCGGCGTGGCCGTGCAGACGGTGCGCTGGCCCACGACCGCGGCCGCCATCGAGCACACCGACGCGCTCAGCGAGGCCGAGGTCGAGTCGGCCCTGCGGTACGGCTGGCAGCTGGCCGAGAGCGCGGCCGACAGCGGTACCGATCTGATCGTGTTGGGGGCGAGCGGCGCCGGTGCCGAGGCGGCGGCCGTGGCGGTGATCGTCTCCGTCGCCAGCGGTGAGGCCGCCACGCTGCTCGGCCCGGTCACCGCCCCCGACGGCCGGATCGACGACGCCGCGTGGATGCACCGGTGCGCGGCGGTACGCGACGCGCTGCACCGGGTCCGGTCGCGGGCCCGCGACCCCAGAGCCCTTCTCGGTACCCTCGGCGGCCCCGACCATGCGGTGGCCACCGGAATCCTGCTCGGCGCGGTGTCGCGGCGCACCCCCGTTGTCGTGGACGGGCCGGTCGGCGCCGCCGCGGCCCTGGTGGCGCGGGACTTCGGGGCACAGACCCGGCACTGGATCCTGCTCCCCGACACCGGTGGCCACCCGGCGGTCGGCCTCGCCGCCGAGACTCTCGGCACCACCGCCGTACTGGATCTGAAACTCGGCCTGGGCGAGGGCGCGACGGCGCTGGCCGCGCTGCCGCTGCTGCGCTCGGCCCTGACCCTGGCCGCGTTCACCGCCGAGGCACCGCCCGCCCCGCAGCCCGAGCCGCGCGCACAGTCGGCCGAAGCCGAACCGGAAGAGCCGCCGGCCGGGCAGGCCGAACCTGCGACACCACCCGCTGAGAAGCCCCAATCGGAAACACCGCCCGCCGAGGAAGCCGAACCTGCGACGCGGCCGGCCGAGCAAGTCCGATCCGACCCGCCGCCGGCCGCCAACGGCCGAACGGACGCGCCGGTAGCGGAAGCGGGGCCGCAACCGTCACCGGCCGCCCGGCCGGCCGCATCCGACGAGGGAGCGGACGGCCCGACCGCCGAACCGGCCGGTGCCTGAGCCAGGTCACGACCGAGTGCCTGACCCCGGCCGGGCCACCGCGCCGGATCCGGTCGGGGCCTCGATACCTGAGCCAGGTTCCGGGCCGGTGCCACGTCGGCGGACCGCCGATTTCGGGCCCGGTTTCCGCCTCGCACTGACCACCCTGACCGTGGCACCGGTACGGGCGGGCCGGCTCGATCGCGCCACGGCGGGTGTCGCGATGTCCGTGGCCCCGGTCGTCGGCGCCGCGCTGGGGGCGGTACTGGCCGCGGCCGCCCTCGGGCTGCGCTGGCTCGGCGCGCCGTCGCCGCTCGCCGGTACGGTCATCGTGGGTCTCGGTGTACTGCTGACCCGGGGCCTGCACCTCGATGGCCTCGCGGACACCGTGGACGGGCTGGGATCCTACCGCGACCCGGCCGCCGCGCTCGCGATCATGAAGAAGCCGGACGCGG
>JAVHWE010000189.1:0-7024 GCA_032160285.1 Micromonosporaceae bacterium
GCGACAACGCGGCCGGCGTCCCCGATCAGACCGTCAACCAGGTGCAGGTCCGCCCCGGCCACGAGGCACTCGTTGCGGGTGATCGTGGGCGCGGCCACCGGCATGGCGATGGTCGCGGCGACGCCCGCCCGCGCCGCGTAGGTGGCCCAGGCCGCGCCCGCGTTGCCGTTGGTCGGCATCGCCACGTGCCGCACGCCCAGCTCCCGCGCCCGGGATACACCGACGGCGGCGCCACGCGCCTTGAACGACCCGGTCGGCGTCAGCCCTTCGTCCTTGACCAGCAGCCCCGGTACCCCGATGTCGGCGCCGTACCGGGGTGCCGGCTGCATCGGCGTCCAGCCCTCGCCGAACGTCGTCACGTGTCGATCGTCGAACACCGGCAGCAACTCCCGGTACCGCCACAGATCCGTGCGGCGCGAGGCGAGCCGCGCCGGGTCGGTGGCGCCGGCGACCGCGGCCAGGTCGTACCGGGCCAGCAGCGGCGATCCGCATCGGCAAAGGTTCTGCGGGCGGTTCGCGTCGTACCGTGCGGCGCACCGGGGACACTGCAACCGCTCAAGGAAACTGGTCATCCTCCGACGGTGGCAGATCGCCGACCGGGCGGCTTCCCCGGCCTCCCGTGGAGGGCTCTACCCGCAGTCACGCTCACCGATCCCGTACGGTGGTTGACCATGGACGACAGGTTCGAGGTCGGGACGGTCGTGCAGCGTCGCGAGGTGCTCCACGGTCAGGTGTGGTTATCCACGCCCGTGCGTGTTGTCGCCGACGATGACGTACTCGCCGTCTGGCTGGCCGAAGGGACACCCTTCACCTTCCCGCCCCATCCATTTGGCCGTCATCCGTGGTCGAACCGGGACCGGTGGACCGACACCGGCGTCCTCCAGCTCCACCGACCCGGCGACGCCCACGCGATATGGGCGTTCTTTCGGGGCGCCCGACTCGACTTCTGGTACGTCAATTTTCAGGCGCGCTACCGCCGCACCATCGACGGCTTCGACACCGTTGATCATGGTCTCGACATCGTCATACGACACGACGGCTGGGAGTGGAAAGACCGCGACGACGTCGCCGACCAGGTCGCCGCCGGACGGCTGACCCAGGCCGAAGCCGAGTCCGTCTGGGCCGAGGCCGGACGCGTATCCACCGCGCTCGACCGCGGCGAACGCTGGTGGCAGCCGCGGTGGAACGACTGGCGTCCCGACTGTCCCGCCCGAGTGCCCGACCCCATCAGTCCCGGCCGACAGGAGTAGTCATGACCCCCCTACAGCTCAGCGACGCGAGCCGGATCATCGCCGGTGTCGTGTTGATAACCATCGTCACGGTCGAGTTCGGCGGTTACTTCATGACCCGCATCGTTCGCGGCGCCGTCGACATGACCGACTTCCAGAAGGCGTTCGCCCGGGCCGGTCACGCGCATGCCGGCGTACTGGTCACGCTGAGCCTGATCTGTCTGGTACTGGTCGACGCCGCCGGCCTGCACGGGTTCCTGGCCTGGGTCGGGCGGCTCGGGGTACCGGTCGCCGCGATACTCATGTCGGCCGGCTTCTTCGCCTCGTCGAGCGGCAGCGGCACCACCCAACCCAACAGGGGCATCGTCGTGTTGTGGATCGGCGCCGGATCGCTCGCCGCCGGCACCCTGGCGCTGGGAATCGGCCTTCTCACGGCGTAGCCGGCACACCGCCCGGCCCCAGCGTCGGAACGTGCCGGCCGACAGTATCCACTGTGGAATGTCGGACGCTGTCCGCGATCAGTATGGTGCGGGTCGTGGTCGGGTAGCCCGACCGCCCCGGCGAGCCCAGCTGTTGCCGAAGCTGCCGTTGATGCCATGCTGTCCGGCATGAGTGGATCAGATCCGAAGGCGGACCTCCGTCGCTACCTCCAGGCCGGCCGGGACGCCCTGCTGTGGAAGCTGGCGGGGCTTTCGGAGTACGACGTCCGTCGCCCGCTGGTGCGGACCGGCACCAACCTGCTGGGCCTGATCAAGCATGTGGCCAGCGTCGAAGCCGGGTACCTCGGCGACACGTTCGGACGGCCGTTCGACGAACCGCTGCCGTGGTTGGCGGACAGCGCCGAGCCGAACGCGGACATGTGGGCAACCGTCGACGAGTCGCGGGACGGGATCGTCGACCTCTACCACCGCGTCTGGGCCCACTCGGACGCCACGATCGACGCGCTGGCACTGGATGCGGTCGGCCGCGTGGCGTGGTGGCCGCCGGAGCGTCGCGAGGTCACCCTGCACCGCGTCCTGGTACACCTGATCGCCGAGACCGACCGGCACGCCGGCCACGCCGACATCGTCCGGGAACTCATCGACGGGGCAGCCGGGCTGCGCGACGACAACGACAACCTGGCCCCCGGCGACCAGGCGTGGTGGGAGAGCTACCGCGACCGGTTGGAGCGTGTCGCGCAGCGGGCGGCCCGGTCCTGAGCAGTCGCACGTCAGTCCTTGCGCACGACCCGCTCCGGCTCGCCGGGCTGAGCCCGGTGTCATCGAAGAGTGCCGCGCCGAGGCCAACCCACCCCGCCGGTCGGCGCGGTTCGCGGCGATTCAGGCGTGTCCGCGACGATTTACTGATGCGGTTGCGCCGCCAGCGGTAGCCGCGCCGATACGAGGCCGCCGGCGGTGTCCGTGGTGGTGATGACGGTCCCGCCGAGCATTTCGACCCGTTCGCGCATGGAGGTGAGCCCAACCCCCGGGGACCACGACGATGGCTGGTGACCGTTGTCGCGTACCTCGATGGCGAGCGCCCCGCGGTCGACGCACAGCGCGATGTCCACGCGGTCGCCGCCGGAGTGGCGGGCGGCGTTGGTGAGCGCCTCGACGGCGATGCGGTACGCCGTCACCTCGACCGCGGCACCCAGCGCCGGCAGCGGGGTGGTGACTGTCAGGTCCACGGCCATCGGACGCCCGGCGGCGTTGAGCACGTGTCGGGCCTGCTGGCGCAGGGCCTGTTCCAGCCCGACCTGGTCGAGGCTGGGCGGGCGCAGCCCCTCGACCAGCCGCCGTACCTCGCCGATCGCCTCCCCCGCCTCGGCCCGCAGGCCGGTGAGCAGGTCCGCGGCGCGCGCCGGGTCACGACCGAGGACGTTGCGCGCGGCGTCGGCGGCGTAGGCGAGACCGGTCAGCCGGGGACCCAGCCCGTCGTGCAGGTCTCGGCGTAGCCGTCGCCGCTCCTCCTCAACGGCCGTGACGACGGCGGCCCGGGAGGTCTGCAGCTGCGCCCGAAGCGTACGTGCGTGCATTAGTTGCGCCAGCGCCGGTGCCAGTACGGCTAGTACCTGCTGGTCGCCGCGGTGTAACGCCTGCTGGCCGGCGCGCAGACCGACCTCGAGATGACCGAGCGTGTCATCGGTGGCGGACAGGGCATGCCGGGCGACCGACTCCGGTGGCCGGCCGCTGGCGGCAACCACCCGACCCGAGCCGTCCACCAGCGCCGCGTACGGCAGGGCGAGCGACTCCCGGAGCGACCGCAGCGCCGGTATGGGGTCGTCACTGAGCCGCTGGCCGACCCGGGATGCGGACCGCAACGGGTCGCTTCGCGTACCGAACAGCAGCACCTCGATCAGTACCCGTAGCCACCGGGTTGCCGGGGCGTACCCGGCCGCACACGCGGCGGCGATCAGACCGAGGGCACCGGGTGACGGTCGCACCGCACGGCCGGCCGACAACTCCATGATGGACAGTACGGTGGCGAAGACGGTGATCACCAGCAGTCCGGCGACGAAGTGGACCACCACGGTCACCGCCAGCCCACGCACGTCCCGCAGATCCGGCGCGACGAGCCCGATACCCAGGCAGGCGATGAAGACCACCCAGGCGAAGCCGAACGCGACAGCGGCCGTCACACCGGAGCCGGCGAAACCGATGATGGCGGCGAGCATCGGCCCGGGTACCGTGCCCAGCGCGAGCCAGAGCACCGCGCGCCGGCCCGCGCTGTCGGTGTGTTCGTATCGCCACCACTGAACGGCGAGCAGCAGCAGATACGCCACCATGCCGGCGAGTCCGGTCTTGACGTACAGGTCGGGGTACGCGACGCCGATGCCCCCGGCACACGCCACGATCGCCACCGATGTCCAACCGAGACTCGTCGGTGGCCTATCGTCGGGGTAGAGCGCCACCGCGGCCGGCAGCAGCACGAACGCGCCAAGTGCCCACAGCCGATCGGGTCCGCCGCCCGGCCCGGTCACCAGGCGCAGCAACACCGCCAGCAGACCGGCCGTCGCGGCCGCGAGCAGGATGCCGACCAGGCGCTTCGGGAATCCGCGGACCGGTCGGAACCGACGCCACCCGGCCGGCATGGCCACCGCGCCGCCGGCGAGAACCACCGAGCCGAAGCCAAGCAGGATCCAGCCAGCCCACGCCGCTTCAAATGTCATGCCTGACCACCCCGGCCCAGGCCCTCGTCGCGGGCCCGCACGATCGCCGCCGACCGGTCGGTGACCTGGAGCTTGGCGAAGATCGACGAGAGGTGGTTGGCCACGGTCTTGGCGGCCATGCCGAGCGAGGCCGCGATGGCGGCGTTGCGGCGCCCCTGCGCCACCAGTTCCAGCACGTCGCGTTCGCGGGGTGTCAAGGCGGGGAACACGTCCGCCCGGCCGGCACCCGCGTGCGAGAACACACCCAGTACCCGGGCCGCGACACCCGGGCCGAAGATGGCCTCGCCGGCGACCACCGCCTTGAGGGCCCGCTCAATCTCCTCCTGGGCCGCGCCCTTCAACAGGTACCCGCGCGCACCGGCCTGCATCGCGCTGAATACAACGTCGTCGTCTTCGGCCATCGACAACACCAGGACCGCCGTGCCGGGTGACGCCCGGGTGATCCGCCGTGTCGCCTCGACCCCGTCGACCCGCGGCATCATGACGTCCATGACGGCCACATCCGGTCGGTACAGCTGTATCTCGCGAACGGCCGCCTCCCCGTCGGCCGCCTCACCCACCACCTCGAATCCGCCGAACGACTCGATCAGCGCACGCAGGCCCCCCCGCACAACGGGATGATCGTCGACCAGGACGACGGTGATGGGTCTTTCCGGGGCGGCCATGGATCCATGATGATGCCAGCACGTGGACCGACCCGGGAACACATTCCCGGACCGACCCGGGAAATCTCCCGGCGTGGCGGGGGCGTACACCGATCCGACCGGAACGGCTCAGCCGGATGCTCAATGCACCGGTACCGGACAGCAGGTACCCATCCGATACGGAGGTTGTCATGACCACAGCCGAGAAGACGGCGGCAGTCACCCCCCTGTCCAAGCTCAACAAGGCCGGACTCGTCCTCGCGTTCCTGATCGGCCTCGCCGACCTGACCAGCCCGTTCCAACCGACGCCGGGCGGCCAGGACGGGCCGCCCTACGCGATCCTCCTCCTCGACGCCGCGCTGGGCCTGATCACCGTTGTGGCCGTGGTGGTCGCCTGGCGTACCGCCAAGCGGGGAGCCGTCCGCCTGGTCGCGGGTGCGCGGATCATCTCCATGATCACCGCCCTACCGGCCTTCTTCGTTGATGTACCGGCGGGGATCAAGGTACTGGTCGGCGTCATGGTGCTGCTCACCGTCGCGGTCGTCACGATGGTGCTCACGCCGGCACGCCGACCGGTGCCGATCACCGACTGATCGACCGCCACGCCACGTTCACGACCTTGTACGTGGTGCGTTGACGGGGACGCGGTGGGTTACCACGGCCGCGCACCGGTAATCGCCTCGATCAGGCGAATCCGTGCGGTTTTGGTAACCCACCGCTCCCGTACTCCGTGGGCGCTAGCCGATCGTCGGCCGCGTGGCCTGAAAGGCATCGGCCCATATCTCGCCGTGCGAACAGACGGTGCCGATCGCCGCCACGACGGCCAGCTGTGTCGACTCGTCCGGCGCGATGACTTTCAGGTGGGTCATCCTGGCGCCGCAGAGCGGTGCGGTGTTCTCCTCGTCGGCGAGTGGGGTGTCCCGCCATTCGATCATCGACCAGGCGGTGGTACCGGGCTTGAGGGTGACCCGCTGGGGCGCCCCGGTCCCCCGTCGGACAATGGTCGGCCTCGGCTTGCCGTCCGCGCCGATGAGCTGTATGCCCGGGTACCCGTAGATGACACACGAGCGGTCGCCCGCGTTCGTCAGTCCGAGCCGCGCGTCGTGCTCGGATCCGGCCTGGCCCGCCGGAACCAACGAGGTGAAGCTCAGGTGCAGATTCGCGGTGTGGCAGCGGTCCGGCCGCTGAACCGCACCGGCGCCGGTCGCCACTCCACCACCGCCGCTTGTGCCGCCACTGGGCTCGGCGCTTGGCGTGGATGTGGTGCTGCCCGCAGCGGACGCCGCCGTGGTCGATGGTGAGGGGGCCGGCTTGCCGCCGCCGGCGGCTGGGGTGGCCGGTGGCTTCGTGCAAGCGGCCACAGACGACGCGAGAGCGGCGCTCGCGATGATGAGATACAGACTTCTACGCATGGAATTCTCCCCTTGGTTGGGCAGGCGCACGGTGATCGGCGCCCTTTCCGACGACGGTAGTGACGCTTGGAGATGGGCTCATCACTGATTCGTGCCAGGACCGTTCGGGCTCCGGACACCGATCCACCGCACGCCATGCCGGCGCACGTCGGCCGCTGTTCGGTATAGTGGCGTCCAGCGCGTACCAGGGCGCCTCCCGTCCGCGGCAAGCACCGAGTGCACCTGGAATCCTCGACGATCATGCGTAGCCATGCGCGTTTACCTGTCGCGCCCGGTCGCAGCGGACCCGGGTGACGATGGAGAAGCGATGACGACGAAGAAGTTGCCCGACCACGCCGACGCCGGTCAGTTGCGGGCCCAGGCGAAGGAGCTGCGACGCGCGTACGCGGGCGGTAACCCCGCCGCCGTCGCCCGGGTCAGGTCCGTCCACCACCACGCGGGGACGGAGATCCAGCTTCGCGACGCGCAGCTGGTGATCGCCCGCGAATACGACTTCGTCGGCTGGCGGGAGCTGATAGCCGCCGTGATCGCCCAGGAAAGCGGCGGTAGGGACCTGCACCGGTGGTTCGGCGTCGAGCTCAACAACGACAC
>JAVHWE010000194.1:0-8929 GCA_032160285.1 Micromonosporaceae bacterium
GCCGGTAAGACTACGTCATCGCCGTCGCCGGCCCCAAACCGGGGCCGGGCCGCAGCCGGCAGGTGGGGTGCTTCTCGCCCGATGGCCCGTCAGCCGCGAGCGGGTACTTTCCCCGCGGTGGGCGGTCACCCGGCGAGCGGTGGCCCTCGCCCGGTGGCCGGTCACCCGGCGGGGCTGGGGCTGGAACCGTCGCCGGGACCGGGATTGGCGCTGCAGTAATCGGCGATCTCGCTGAGCGCCGTGGCGAAACTGGCGGTGGTCTGGCCGACGGCGTCCAACGAGTTCAGCTTGGACAGGCCGTCGGTGTCGGCGGCGATCCGCTCCAGATTGGACGCCGACGCCGTCAACGCGCTCTTCAACGGCGGATCGGTCGCCTCGGCGGCGTGGGTACGCAGCTTGCCCGCGATCTCGGTGAGCTTCGCGACCGCCGCCTGCTGCGCCCGCGCCTCCTCGGATTTGTTGCCCTGGGTGCGCGCATTGATCATCTTGCCCAGCTCGGTACCGAACGCCTTGGCGTCGCCGTCGAGCACGGTGCGGTGCAGGTCGTCGCAGATGGCCGCGGCCCGCGGATCGCGGGACGGGGCCGCCGCGGGGGTCGCCGTGCTCGGCGCGGTGGTCGGCTGGGTCGCGGTGGTCGCGTCGGAGCAGGCGGTCAGCAGCGCCGCGCAGCCCAGGGCGACACCAACGATCAGTCGTCGCATCGGTTGTCCTCTCAGCCATACGGTCAACGGCCACCGTCCCCTACCCACCGGTCCGACCCGCCAACCAACCGACCCGGTCGGGCTGCACGCAGCGCCGCCCGCCGGTGCGCGATCTTGGCGGCAAATGGCGGCCGGGCAGCGGCCGGGGCAGGAGTTTGCCACCCAAGATCGCGGCAGGATCGATCCGGGCAGACCTTGCTAGCCGCGGCGGCGGCGGCCACGGCGGCGGACCCCGAGGGGCTCCTCCGGGGCCTCCGAGTCCAGGCCGTCTTCGACGAAGCCGACAGCCGGTACCGGATCGAGGCCGGCCTGCGCCGCCTCGTGCGCGTCGAGGGCATCGTCGTCACCGCCGTCGTCATCGGCGGTACCGAAGCTGGCCGCGCCGTCGGCGGTACCGACGCTGGCCGAGGCGTTGTCGGCGCCACCCCGGTCGACCGCGCCGTTGTCGGCGGCGACCACGTCACCGTCGGGGTACGGCGCCATCACCGCCACCGCGCTCTTGCGGCGACGCCGGCTTCCCCGGCCGTTCTCGGTCGGTTCGTCGCGCGCCGCCGGCGCGGCGGCCGCTTTCGGCGCTGACGAGCCGGACCCGGAGCCCGAGCCGGTGCGCTTCTCCGGTACCGGTTCGGTGTGGATGATCAGGCCTCGGCCCTTGCACACCTCGCAGGTCTCGCTGAACGCCTCCAGCAGGCCCTGGCCCACCCGCTTGCGGGTCATCTGTACCAGGCCGAGCGAGGTGATCTCGGTGACCTGGTGCTTGGTCCGGTCCCGGCCGAGACATTCGGTCAGCCGACGCAGTACGAGATCGCGGTTGGATTCGAGCACCATGTCGATGAAGTCGATCACGACGATGCCGCCGAGGTCGCGCAGGCGCAGTTGGCGGACGATCTCCTCGGCCGCCTCCAGATTGTTGCGGGTGACCGTCTCCTCCAGGTTGCCGCCGACCCCGGTGTACTTGCCGGTGTTGACGTCCACGACCGTCATCGCCTCGGTCCGGTCGATCACGAGGTGACCACCGGAGGGCAGGAAGACCCGCCGGTCGAGCGCCTTGAGGATCTGTTCGTCGACGCGCATCTCGTGGAACACGTCACCGGTACCGGAGTAGCGGTGGACCCGGTCGACCAGGTCGGGCGAGACGTGGTGCAGGTACGGTTCGACCATGTCGTAGGCCTCGGCGCCCTGGATCACCAGTTCGCGGAAGTCCTCGTTGAACAGGTCACGTACGACCCGGATGACCAGGTCGGGCTCCTCGTAGAGCAGCTTCGGCGCGCCCGACTCGCCGGACCGCGAGTCGATCTCGTCCCACTGTGCCAGCAGCCGCGTCACGTCGCGGGCCAGCTCCTCCTCGGAGGCGCCCTCGGCGGCGGTACGCACGATCACACCGGCGCTGTCGGGCACGAGACCCTTGAGGACGTCGCGCAACCGCTTGCGTTCGAGGTCAGACAGCTTCCGGCTGATCCCGGACGCGTTGCCGTGTGGCACGTACACGAGGTGCCGGCCGGACAGTGCGATGTGGCTGGTCAACCGGGCACCCTTGGTACCGATCGGGTCCTTGGTCACCTGGACCAGCACCGTGTCGCCGGACTTCAACGCCTGCTCGATGGTGCGGGTACGCCCCTCCAGGCCGCTGGCGTCCCAGTTGACCTCGCCGGCGTACAGCACCGCGTTGCGACCCCGTCCGATGTCGACGAAGGCCGCCTCCATGCTCGGCAGCACGTTCTGTACCCGTCCCAGGTACACGTTGCCGACCATGGTCGCCGCGCTGGACCGGGTCACGTAGTGCTCGACGAGCACGTTGTCCTCAAGCACCGCGATCTGCGTCCGGTCCGCCTTCTGGCGGACGATCATGACGCGGTCGACGGCCTCCCGGCGGGCTAGGAACTCCGATTCGCTCAGAATCGGCGGTCGGGTCCGGCGGTTCTCGCGGCCGTCGCGGCGACGCTGGCGCTTGGCCTCCAGCCGGGTCGACCCGGACACGCCCTGGACCTCGTCGCGGTCACGATCGCGGTCGCGGGCCGGACGCGGTTCACGGATCTTCACCACGGTGACGGCCGGGTCGTCCGGCGCGGTCTCGACGTCGCCCGCGCCCTTGCGCCGACGGCGCCGACGACGCCGGGTCACCCCGTCCTCGCCCTCTGCCTCCGCCTCGTCGTCGGCCTGGTCCGGCTCGCCGGGCGCGCCGTCCTCGGCCGAAGCGGCGACCTCGTCGCCCTCCCCCTCGTCGTCATAGCCACCACGACCACGGCCGCGACCGCGACGCCCGCGACGGCGGCGACGGCGGGCCGCCGCACTCTCGTCCGTACCGTCGTCGTCGGCGTTCGCGTCGGACGCGTCGTCGATCTCCTCGATCTCCTCGACCGCCAGCTCGGCGTCGACCGGTGCGTCGGCGGGTGCCGCGACCTCCACCGGCTCGGAACGCCGTCCCCGGCGACGCCGGGAGATGCGCGCCGCCTCCGCCTCCGCCTCGGCTTCGGCCTCGTTGGGCGGCATGAACAGCACCGCCGTGGTCGGTGCGGCCCGCCGCCGCGACGTGGTTGCGGGCGGAGCGTCGGTGGCCGGGGCGTCTCCGAAGGGCCGGTCGTCGGCCGCCACCGGGGATGTGCCGGTCGTCGTTTCAGCCGGATCGGCGGAAGTCGCCCGGCCCGTGGAAGCAGCCCGGCCCGTGGAAGCAGCCCGGCCCGTGGAGGCGGCCCGGTCGGTGGAGGCGGCCCGGTCGGTGGAATCGGCCCGGTCGGTGTCGATATCCGCGTTGGCGACGGCGGCCTTGGCGGCCGCCGAGCGCCGGCGGGGGCGGGTGGCCCCCGACATCGAGACGGCCGGGGCGGACTCCCCGGATCCGCCGTCGCCGGTCGCGACCGGCTCACCGGCGGGCACCTCGGTCGCGACCGGCTCGCCGGTCGCGGCGGGTGCGGCGGTCGCGGCGGGTGCGGCGGTCGCGGCTTCTTCGGGCTCGGTGGCCGCCCGGCGCCGCCGACGTACCGGTCGGGCGGGTTGCGGACCGGCGTCGCCCGACCCGGTCGGCTCGCCGGCAGGCTCGGCAGTGCCGGCGGTCGTCTCGGGGGCCGGCGAGGCCTTCGTGGCGCGCCGTCGGGTCCGCCGGGGGGCCGTGGTGGCGTCGGCGTCGGTACCGGGGTGGTCGGTGGGGGTGTCGTTTCCCGTCGCGGGGCTGTTCGCCGCTTCAGGCTCGTTGTCGAGCATTCGGACGTTCTCCAGTTCTGGTGGCCCCCGGGCGCGTACGAACGCTGCCACGCAGGGGCACCTAGGTGTGCCGGCGACCGGCCCGAAATCCGGACCAACCACCGAAGTCTCCAACCTCGTCAGGGCGACGAGGTTCCGATGACCTCCGCACTGCGATCCGCGGCCAGCGGATCGACGAGATCCCCTGCCGTCGTGAGCGAACCCTGGGCCAGCCGGGTCGCTCGGGGCGGCACCGGTAGCTCCAGTTCGGCCGCCACACGCAGGCCGGACAGGACGTCATCGGGTCGAACGGACGGGGTGACCTGCCGCACGACAAGGTCGAGTATCGCACACGGTGCGGCGGTGACCCCGGAAGGTACCGCATCCGTCGGGTCGACAACCGCCAGGCGGACCACGGCGGCGCGGGTATCGAAGGTACGGGTGCCCTGCTTTGTCAGACGTTGTACCGGTATCTCGGTAGCGCCCAGGAAGGCGGCAACCGCCTGTCGTGCCGTCGGCGTGTCGACGCCGGGCAGTTCGATCCGCCACGCCGACGCGTCGATCCGGTCGGCCAGGCTGCCCGCGCCGGCCTCCACCGCGTCGAGTACGTCGAGGCCCGGCGATAATGCGGCGTCGAGCGCGCGTACCAGCTCGGCCGGCTCCACCGGGCTGCGCAACCCGATCTCCAGGTACTCCGCCTCGCTGGCCACCCCGGTCGGCGCCGCCGAGGCGTACGAGATCTTGGGATGGGGGGTGAAGCCCTGCGAGTACGCGATCGGCACACCGGCCCGCAGCAGCGCCCGCTCGAACGCCCGCGCGAAGTCCCGGTGTGACGTGAAGCGCAGCGGCCCGCGCTTGGCGTAGCGCAGCCTGATCCGCTGCACGACCGGCGCCTGGCCGCCCTCGGGCTGGTTGCGGGGCCGGCCACTCACCCGGTCGCTCCGGTCCCTGTGTCGCCGGTCACGGTGCCACCGGTCACGGTGCCACCGGCATGCCGGTGTTCACCGGGGTCAACGGCAGCAGCTTGGCGCCGGTCGGTCCGATCTGGATCTGGGTGTCCATGCTCGGGCAGACCCCGCAGTCGAAGCACGGCGTCCAGCGGCAGTCGTCCTGCTCGTACCCGGTGGTGGCGTCCTGCCAGTCCTTCCAGAGCCAGTCCTTGTCCAAGCCGGAGTCCAGATGGTCCCAGGGCAGGACCTCGCTCTCGCCCCGTTCGCGGGTCGTGTACCAGGCCAGATCGACCCCGGACGCAGGCAGCACCTCGGCTGCCGCGTCGACCCACCGCTGATACGAGAAGTGTTCCGACCAGCCGTCGAACCGGCCGCCCGCCTCCCACACTCGGCGGATCACCGCGCCGACCCGACGGTCACCGCGGCTGAGCAGGCCTTCGATCAGCGACGGCTCGCCGTCGTGGTACCGGTAGCCGATGGCCCGGCCGAGCGAACGCTCCGAGTTGATCGCGTCCCGGAGCTTGTGCAGCCGGTCGTCGATCGTCTCCGGCGACGCCATCGCCGCCCACTGGAACGGGGTGTGCGGCTTCGGCACGAACCCGCCGATCGACACCGTGCAACGGATGTCCTTCGAGCCGGTGGCGGCCCGCCCCGCCTTGATCACCTCGTGTGCCAGCCGGGCGATCTGGAGCACGTCGTCATCGGTCTCGGTCGGCAGCCCGCACATGAAGTACAGCTTCACCTGCCGCCAGCCGTGGGTGTACGCGGTGACGACGGTACGGATCAGGTCCTCCTCCGTCACCATCTTGTTGATCACCCGCCGGATCCGCTCCGACCCACCCTCGGGCGCGAAGGTCAGGCCGGTCCGCCGGCCGTTGCGCGACAACTCCTCGGCGAGGGTGATGTTGAAGGCGTCCACCCGGGTCGACGGCAGCGACAGTGACACGTTGGTGTCGGAGTACTGCTCGGCCAGGCCGGAGCACAGGTCGCCGATCTCGGAGTGGTCCGCCGACGACAGCGACAGCAACCCGACCTCGTTGAAACCGGTCGCGGCCAGACCGGTCGCCACCATCTGGCCGACCGTGGTGATGCTGCGCTCCCGGACCGGCCGGGTGATCATGCCGGCCTGGCAGAACCGGCAGCCCCGGGTACAGCCTCGGAAGATCTCCACCGCGTACCGCTCGTGCACCGTCTCGGCGAGCGGGACCAGCGGCTTCTTCGGGTACGGCCAGGCGTCGAGATCCATCGTGGTCCGCTTGCGTACCCGGAACGGCACGTCGGCCCGGTTCGGTACGACCCGCTGGACCCGGCCGTCGGGCAGGTAGTCGACGTCGTAGAAGCGCGGCACGTACACGCTTTCGGTCCGGGCCAGCCGCAGCAGCAGCTCGTCGCGCCCGCCCGGACTGCCGGCGGCCTTCCAGTCCCGGACGATCGCGGTGATCTCCAGCACCGCCTCCTCGCCGTCGCCGAGCACCGCCGCGTCGATGAAGTCGGCGATCGGCTCCGGGTTGAACGCGGCGTGCCCACCGGCGACGACGATCGGATGGCTGTCGTCGCGGTCGCGGCTGTCCAGCGGGATACCGGCGAGGCTGAGCATGGTGAGCATGTTGGTGTAGCCGAGTTCGGTGGCGAACGAGATGCCGAACAGGTCGAAGCGGGCGACCGGCCGATGCGCCTCCACGGTGAACTGCGGCACCCCGTGCTCGCGCATCAGCGCCTCAAGATCGGGCCAGACCGCGTACGTCCGCTCGGCCAGCACGTCGGGCTGCTCGTTGAGCACCTCGTACAGGATCTGCACGCCCTGGTTGGGCAGGCCCACCTCGTACGCGTCGGGGTAGGACAGCGCCCACCGGACGGCCGCGGTGTCCCAGTCCTTGAGCACCGCGCCGAGTTCACCGCCGACATACTGGATCGGCTTGCTCACCCTCGGGAGCAGCTGCTCCAACTGGGGCCAGACGGTCAGGGAACTCATAGCGATTCAGCGTACGCGTGCCCGACCGGGCCCGGGTCCGCCGGCCTCGCCAAGGGCCACACCTACCCGGGCTCGGCGGCGCGCCGGGGCGCGTAGCGGCCGACGTACTCCTGGCCCGTGAGTTCGCCGATCTCGGCCATCAGGGCCAGCGTGATCTCGCGCAGCATCCGGCTGTCCACGGACTGGCCCTGCCACCGGGACAGGTCCATCGGCGAGCCGATCCGGACCTCGACGGACACCCCGATCCGGGGCAGCCGGGCGCCGATCGGCTGGATCCGCTCGGTACCGATCAGGCCCACCGGCACGATCGTCGCCCCGGAGTCCAGGGCCAGCTTCGCCACGCCCGGCCGGCCCCGGTACAGCCGGCCGTCCGGTGAACGGGTCCCCTCCGGGAAGATGCCGAGCACCTGACCCTCGCGGAGCACCGGCAGGGCCGCGTCCAGCGCCCGCAGGCTGGCCCGGCCGCCGGAGCGGTCCACCGGGATCTGGTTGAGCCCGAGCATGATCGACCGGGTCAGCGGGTTGCGGAAGTACTCGCTCTTGGCCAGGAAGTAGATGGGCCGCCGCGCCATGATCGGTATCACGAACGAATCGACCACCGACAGGTGGTTGCTCGCCATGATCACTGGTCCGGTGGCCGGTACCCGCTCCATGCCGACGACGTTCGGCCGCCACAGCACCCGCAGAACCGGCGCCACCGTGGCCTTGCCCAGCGCGTACAGTCCCGACACGGCGCCCAGGCTACCCGTTACCTCGATCTTGACCGAACGTCGTCACCGGACGATCTCCGATCGGCGGCGGTCATGCTCGCGTCACCAGTACGCGTACCTTCTCCCCCTCGCCGACCTCGCCCTCGAACCCGTTGGTGAGGTCCGCCGTCGTCACCGACACCGCGAGGGTCTCGGCCGCGATGAAGTCACGGTAGGCCTCGACCGCGGCGGTCACCTCCGCCGGCGCGTCGACATCCAGCGTGATCCGGTCGGCGACGTCCAGGCCCGCCTCGCGCCGGGCCAACTGCACGACCCGGACCACGTCGCGGGCCAGGCCCTCGACGGCGAGTTCCGAGGTGACCGTGGTGTCCAGCAGGACCAGCCCCTCGCCGTTCGGCAACGGTGCGGCCTGCGCCGCGTCGAGCGCGACCAGCTTCAACTCGTACTCGCCGGCCTGGAGGGTGATCCCCGCGGCGACGGGCTCGCCGTCGACGAGTGACCACTCCCCCGCCTTGACCGCCCTGATCACCTGCTGCACCTGGCCGCCCACCCGTGGCCCGAGTACCCGCGGCACGACGGTGAGCACCTGCCGGCAGTACCCGGTCAGGTCGTCGGCGACGATGACCTCCTTGACATTGACCTCGTCGGCGATGAGGCCGACGAACGGCGCGAGCCGGGACGCGTGCGGCGCCGCGACGGTCAGCCACGCCAGCGGCAGCCGCACCCGCAGCCCCCGCGCCTTGCGCAGCGACAACGCCGCGGAACACACGTCGCGTACCGCGTCCATCGACGCCACCAGCTCGTGGTCGGCCGGGAACTCCGCGGTGTCCGGCCAGTCGGTCAGGTGTACCGACCGGCCGCCGGTCAACCCCCGCCAGATCTCCTCGGTCGTCATCGGCGCCAGCGGCGCCACCACCCGGCACACCGTCTCCAGCACCGTGTACAGGGTGTCGAACGCATCGGCGTCGCCAGCCCAGAACCGGCTCCGGGAGCGCCGCACGTACCAGTTGGTCAACGCGTCCAGGTACGCCCGGACCGTCGCGCAGGCACCGGACACGTCGTAGGCGTCCATCTGCCGGGTCACCTCGGCGACCAGCTCACCGGTCTTCGCCAGCACATACCGGTCGAGCAGGTCGGTGGAGTCGGTGCGCCGGGTCGCGGTGTAGGAGTCGGCGTTGGCGTACAGGCCGAAGAAGTACCAGACGTTCCACAGCGGTAGCAGCACCTGCCGAACCGCGTCGCGGATCGCCGCCTCGCTCACCAGCGCGTCGCCGCCCCGCAGGATCGGCGAGCTCATCAGCATCCACCGCATCGCGTCGGCGCCGTACTTGTCGAACATCAGGTAGACGTCCGGGTAGTTGCGCAGACTCTTGGACATCTTCCGGCCGTCGTCGCCGAGCAGGATCCCGTGCACGACGC
>JAVHWE010000205.1:0-3728 GCA_032160285.1 Micromonosporaceae bacterium
GGGGTCGACGTCGACCCCGACGCCATCCTCGCCGTGGCCCGCCACGCGCTCGACGAGATGGGCGTCAACCCGCTCGCCGAACTGTCCATCCTGCTGGTCGACGTCGGGTACATGACCGAGCTCAACCACCGGTGGATGGATGGCGAAGGGCCGACCGACGTGCTCGCGTTCCCGATGGACGAGGGCAGCGTCGACCACGGGCCCGGCGAAGCCGGCGCGGAGCCGGCTCTGCTCGGCGACATCGTGCTCTGTCCGGAGGTGGCGGCCAAGCAGGCGGCCGAGGCCGGTCACGCCACCCCGGACGAACTCGCTCTGCTCACCGTGCACGGCATGCTGCACCTGCTCGGGTACGACCATGCCGAGCCCGACGAGGAGCGTGAGATGTTCGGTCTACAGGGGCGACTGCTGGAGAGCTGGCGCGGCGCCGGCAAGCAATGATGCCCGACCTGACCCTGCTCACCACCGCCGCCGGGCTGGTGGTGCTGGCCGGGCTGTTCGCGATGACGGACGCCGCGTTGAACAGCGTGTCGCCGGCGCGCGCCGGCGAGCTGGCCCGGGATGGCGTGCGCGGCGCCCGTACCCTGCAGGCGGTCGCCACCGACGCACCGCGCCACATCAACCTGCTCCTGCTGCTGCGACTGATCTGCGAGCTGGTCGCCACCACGATCGTCGCGCTGGTGACGGCGGACAAGCTCGGCCCGGGGTGGCGGGCCGCGGTGATCACCGCCGGTTCGATGACCGTGATCAGCTTTGTGGTGGTCGGCGTCGGGCCGCGCACGATCGGCCGCCAGCACGCGTACCCGGTGGGGCGGCTGACCGCGCCGATGGTGCGCTGGCTGGGCCGGGCCCTGGGGCCGCTCGCGTCGCTGCTGATCGGCATCGGCAACATGGTCACGCCCGGCCGGGGGTACCGGGAGGGGCCGTTCGCGACCACCGTCGAACTGCGTGAGCTGGTGGACCTCGCGGAGCAGCGCGGCGTGGTCGAACACGGCGAACGGGAAATGATCCACTCGGTGTTCGCGCTCGGTCACACCATCGTGCGGGAGGTGATGGTCCCCCGTACCGACATGGTGTGGATCGAAACGCCGAAGAGCCTGCGGCAGGCGCTCGCGCTCGCGCTGCGCAGCGGCTTCTCCCGGATGCCGGTGATCGGCGAGAACATCGACGACGTGCTCGGCATCGTGTACCTCAAGGATCTGGTCCGGTACACCTCGGGCGAGGATCCGGGCGCCGAACAGATGACCGTCGCCGAGATCATGCGTGAGGCCACCTACGTGCCGGAGTCCAAGCCGGTCGACGATCTGCTGCGGGAGATGCAGGCGGCGCGTACCCACATCGCGGTCGTG
This sequence comes from Micromonosporaceae bacterium, assembly GCA_032160285.1. Taxonomy (GTDB): domain Bacteria; phylum Actinomycetota; class Actinomycetes; order Mycobacteriales; family Micromonosporaceae; genus Planosporangium. Next base: position 1,347 of record JAVHWE010000205.1, read on the forward strand.
GTCGACGAGTACGGCGGGACCGCCGGGCTGGTCACCATCGAGGACATCCTGGAGGAGATCGTCGGTGAGATCACCGACGAGTACGACGTGGCCGAGCGGCCGCCGATCGAGCGGCTGCCGGATGGCGCGGTCCGGGTCACCGCCCGGCTGCCGGTCGAGGACCTGGGCGAGCTGTTCGGGACCGAACTGCCGGCCGACGAGGTGGAGACCGTCGGCGGGCTGCTCGCCCAGGCGTTGGGTCGGGTGCCGATCCCCGGCGCCGCCGCCGAGGTGGCTGGATTGCGGCTGGTGGCCGAGGGCACCACCGGCCGGCGCAACCGCATCGATACCGTACTGGTCGGCCGCATCGACGATGAGGCGCGACCCGGCGCGTCAGCTCCCGTGGCGGACCGACACTCCGAAAGGCAGCCCGCCGATGCCTGAGCAGCTCACCGCCGAGGACGCCAAGCTGGTCACGCTGGCCAGGGCGGCGCGGGGCCGGGTCGGCGCCGTCGAAGGTGCGGCGGTGCGTGACACCGACGGCCGCACCTATGCGACGGCCAGCGTGACCCTGCCGTCGCTGACCCTGACGGCCCTGCAACTCGCGGTCGCCAGCGCGGTCTCGGCGGGCGCAACCAAGCTCGAGGCGGCGGCCGTGGTCACCGAGGCATCCACATTGGACGGCGCGGGGCTGGCGGCGGTACGGGACCTGGCCTTCGACGCGCCGGTCCACCTCGCCGGTCCGGATGGGACGGTGCTGGGGTCGGTGGCGGGTTGACGCCCTCCGATACCCTCTGGCGGTCACATCCGGCAGGGGAGGCACAATGCGGGGAACAGTCAGGTTGTTCGGCGTCGGCGCGATCGCGGTGATCGCCGCCACGGCGGGGATGACGACCACGCCGTCCTGGGCGGGCCAGCCATCGACGGCCCGGTCGGTGGTCGATCTCCGGCCAGCCGGTCAACAGGGCCTCGACGCGCGGCAGGTTCCCGGCTCTATCGCGTACCTGCGCAGAACTTACGGCGTGTCCGAGGCGGAGGCGCTGCGCCGCCTGCGGTTGCAGATGACCGCCCAGGGCCTCGCGGGTACGCTGCGGCAGCGGGTCCCGGCGGCCTACGCCGGCATGTGGCTCGACCAGGCGGGCGGCGGCCGGCTGGTCATCGAGGCGAAGGTACCGGCCATGGTGGCAACCGCCCTCGGCGCGGTTGCGGACCGCAGCCACATCGTGGTGCGGCCGGTGGCGCGGTCGCTCGACGAACTCGACGCGACGCGCGCGCGGGTCGCCGCCCAGCTCGGCGACGGCCCGGACAGCCTGCTGCTGCCGCGCGTCGACGAGACAACCAACCAGGTGGTCGTGTGGAAACGCGACTGGCTGATCGCGGCCGGCGGGGCAGCGGCGACCACCGCGCATCCAGCTGCGGTCGCCGATACCGGCGGGCAGCTGCCACGCCCGTTCACCGCGCCCGCCGCGGCCGCGCTCGAGCGCGTGGTCGCCGCGTCGGCCGGTGCCGTCGTGGTGCGGTCGATGCCCAGACCCCATCCGCTCACCACCGCCGCCGACTTCAACCAGTGCTTCCCGCTGTACTGCACCGGGTACGGCGCGATGCGGGGCGGCATCCGGCTCGACATCCCGCGCGACGACGCGACGGTGGGTGGCTGCACCGCCGGCTTCAACATCCGCGCGACCGAGGGCACCTACGCGGGCCAGCCGTTCGTGCTCACCGGCGGGCACTGTGTGAACTCCGGCCGCCACACCCACCTCGACACCGCCTACCACCAGGGCGCGCCGGTGCTGCGGGAGATCCCGGCGCTGGCGGTCAACAACTTCCCGTTCGACTACGCGCTGATGCCGTACACCGACACGGCGACCGCGCAGACCTGGCTCGACGGTACCCCGGAGCACAACCTGGTACTGGCCTGGTGCCGCAACGGCGGCTTCGACAGCGACGTCAACACCCGGTGCGTCGACGGGGACGCAAACGATGACGGCCGGGTGCACATCACCAACCTCCAGCCGGTCGCCGACGTGCACGTGGGCGCCGTGGTCTGCGCGACCGGCGCGGGTGCCAGCTCGGTCGACTACACCGACGCCGTCGACAGCGGTCCGGGCGCCGGCTACCGGCCCGGTACCCGGTGCGGCATCGTGACCGGCCAGAGCAACGGAGCGATCGACACCGACCTCTGCGCCCGGGCCGGCGACAGCGGCGGCCCGCTCTTCAGCGAGGTCACCCACTCCGCGATCGGCATCCTGGAGGGCAACACCCAGAACCGGTCCGGGCCGTGTCAGGACGGGGAGAGCAACAATTACATTCCGGTCAGCACGATCCTCGGCGCGGTCAACGGACAGCCGCCCGCGGCCGGCTCCACATTCCAGGTCATCACCACCGCGAAGGGCTGACGACCGT
>JAVHWE010000224.1:0-9180 GCA_032160285.1 Micromonosporaceae bacterium
CCGGGTGCGGTCGGCGTCGACGAGCCGCTGCCGGAGTGGGAGCGCGAGCTGCTGCAGGGCTCGGACACCCCGCCGGCCGGGGTCGCCCCGGTCCGCCCGGCACCGGCGACCGCCGAGGCGCCGGCACCCGTGGAGTCGGCTCCGGCGGTACCGGTGGTTGAGTCGCCGGCCGCGGGCGCGCCCACGCCCGGGACCGCCGCACCCGCGACCGGGACCGCCGCGGCCGCGAACGGCGCACCGGCCACCGACGCCGCCGCTGCCACCGAGGCCCCGCCGGCCGAGGTAGCACCGGCCTGATCGAGGAGCCTCGCGCGTCGCCGCGTCGGCGGCGCGCGAGGTGCTCCAACCGTCGCCAATCCACCGTCTGAACCGAGAGAGAGTCATGTCCAACTTCACCGCCGCGGACGTCAAGCGGCTCCGCGACCTCACCGGCGCCGGCATGATGGACAGCAAGAAGGCCCTGCAGGAGGCCGACGGCGACCATGACAAGGCCGTCGAGATCCTCCGGATCAAGGGTGCCAAGGACGTCGGCAAGCGGGCCGGCCGTACCGCGGCGCAGGGCCTGGTCGCCCACGCCGGCTCGGCCCTGCTCGAGCTCAACTCCGAGACCGACTTCGTGGCCAAGAACACCGACTTCGTGGCGCTCGCCGACCGGCTCGTCCGGCACATCGACGCCACCCGGCCCGCCGGGCTCGACGCGCTCCTCGCGTCGACCCTCACCGACGGGCGTACCGTCGCGGAGACCATCGAGGACGAGTCCGCCAAGATCGGAGAGCGGCTGGTGCTGAACCGGTTCGCCGTCCTCGACGGACAGCTCGCCGTGTACCTGCACCGCAAGAGTCCGGACCTGCCGCCCCAGGTCGGCGTCGCGGTCGAGTTCACCGGCAAGGGCGACGAGGCGGGTGTCGACGACGCCCGGGGCGTCGCCATGCAGATCGCCGCGATGCGTCCCAAGTACCTCAGCCGGGACGAGGTTCCGGCCGACGTGGTCGAGTCGGAGCGGCGGATCGCCGAGCAGACCGCCCGCGAGGAGGGCAAGCCGGAGCAGGCCCTGCCCAAGATCATCGAAGGTCGGGTCAACGCGTTCTTCAAGGACTTCGTTCTGCTGGAGCAGCCGTCGGTGACCGACCAGAAGAAGACAGTACGCCAGATTCTGGACGAGGCCGGCCTGACCGTCAGCCGGTTTGTCCGTTTCGAGGTGGGCCAGGCCTGAGTGCCTGACCGGCCCAGAGCCATCCCGTGCGGGGGTCGCCGGTGTCCGCCCAGGACCGACGCGGCCCCCTCGCCGTCGATGCGAACCGGCCGCCCACCGGCAGGTGTCCGCCGTGCGCCGCACAATGAACCATACGGAGAGGCGACCGATGACCGAATTCGCGGAATTGGCCAGACCCGGTTCCGACCACGGTGAGCGGGTGCGTGCGCGCCGGGTGGTACTGAAGCTGTCCGGCGAGGTATTCGGCGGCGGGGCTGTTGGCGTCGACCCCAACGTGGTCGCCGCGATCGCCGCCCAGATCGCCACCTCGGTACGCAAGGGTGTGCAGGTCGCGGCCGTGGTCGGCGGCGGCAACTTCTTTCGGGGCGCCGAGTTGCAGCGCCTCGGCATGGACCGGGCCCGGGCCGACTACATGGGCATGCTCGGTACCGTGATGAACTGCCTGGCGCTGCAGGACTTCCTGGAGAAGGAGGGCATCGAGACCCGGGTACAGACGGCGATCAACATGGCCCAGGTCGCCGAGCCGTACATTCCGCGCCGCGCGATCCGGCACCTGGAGAAGGGCCGCGTGGTGATCTTCGGTGCCGGCGCGGGCATGCCGTTCTTCTCCACCGACACGGTGGCCGCCCAGCGCGCGTTGGAGATCCACGCCGACGCGGTCCTGATGAGCAAGAACGGTGTCGACGGCGTCTACACCGCCGATCCGCGTACCGACCCGACAGCGATCAAGCTCGAGGCGGTCACCTTCGAAGACGCGCTGCGCCGCGGGCTGCGGGTCGTGGACGCGGCCGCCTTCAGCTTGTGCATGGACAATCAGCTGCCGATGCTCGTGTTCGGCGCCGAGGGTGCGGACACCATCATCCGTGCCGTCATCGGTGAGAGGATCGGAACACTCATCACGGCGGCGTGACGGCCGGACCCGCATGGACGGCCCAGTACTGAGGAGGCGACGGAGTACCGTGATCGACGAGACACTCTTCGAGGCCGAGGAGAAGATGGACCGGGCGATCGTATTCGCCAAGGAGGAGTTCGCGACGATCCGGACCGGCCGGGCCACCGCGGCCATGTTCGCCAAAGTCATGATCGACTACTACGGTACGCCGACGCCGCTGCCGCAGATGGCCTCGATCGCCACCCCGGAGCCGCGGATGGCGCTGATCAAGCCGTACGACACCTCGCAGCTGCACGCGATGGAGAAGGCGATCCGGGACTCCGACCTCGGTGTGAACCCCAACAACGAGGGTACCCAGATCCGGATCATCCTGCCGCAGATGACCGAGGAGCGGCGGCGCGAAATGATCAAGGTGGCCCGGCACAAGGGCGAGGACGCCAAGGTCGCGATCCGCAACATCCGCCGTCGGGCGAAGGAGGAGCTGGAGCGCATGATCAAGGACGGTGACGCGGGCGAGGACGACGTCCGCCGGGCCGAGAAGGAGCTCGAGGACATCACCCACCGGTACGTCGCGAACGTCGACGAGATCGTCAAGCACAAGGAAGTCGAGCTGCTTGAGGTCTGATGTCCTACCGCGACCCGCCGGGCTGGCCTGAGCCGTCCGAACCCGGCCACGACGACGAGTACCCCGGCCGACGTCGGCCGCGGCACCTCGACGCCGCGCCCGACGGCTACCCGGGGCGCGACGACGGTCGCGAGCCGGTGCTACCGGTGGACGGCTTCCCCCTCGAGTTCGACCGGCCGAATCGGCGGCGAGCGCAGCCGATTCGTCGCGCCGATCGGCCACCGGCCGCGTCGGCACCACCCCCGACCCTGGTACCGGACGCTCCCGACACCGCCACGCCGGCGGCGGACCGGCCGGAGCTGGACCGGTCGACGCCGGGCTGGTCGCAGTCGCGTTGGCTCAATCCGGTCCGAGCCGACGGCGCGGCCACGGACACGGTGTCGGGCCCCTATGTCCGGCCGGCGGACGCCCCGACGACTTACTCCCCGCACGCGGACGCGTCGACGACTTGCTCCCCGCACGCGGACGCGTCGACGGCTTACCTGCCGCCGACGGACGCCAGGACGCCTTATCCGCCGTCGGCGGACGCTACGACGGAGTTGGCGGCGCTGCCGACGTATCCGCCCGACGGCGCGACGACCGCACCGTCCCAACCCGAGGCGTGGCCCCGACCGGGAACCCCGGCCCGACCGGACCCGCACCCGCCGGCACCGGACGCGACGCCGGGCGGGTACGCCGCACCGGCCGGGGCCGGTGTCGAGCCGACCGACGTACCCGGGAGGCCGGCCGGACGCGCGGGCCGGGATCTGCGGGCGGCCATCGGTGTCGGCCTCACCCTCGGCGCGGTCGTCATCGCGTCCCTGTTCGTCTGGCGACCGGCGTTCCTGGGCGTGGTGGTCGTCGCCATCTGCGTCGCGACGTGGGAGCTGGCCCGCGCGGTACGGCCGAGCGGTGCCCGGCCCTCACTCGTACCCTTGCTGGCCGGCGGGGTCGCGATGACCGCGCTGGCCTGGTACGGCGGGGCCGAGGCGCTGACCCTCGGCCTGGTCGCCACGGTCATCACGGCGCTGGTGTGGCGGCTGGCGGACGGACCCGCCGGCTACCACCGCGACCTTCTCGCGGCGGTACTCATCGCGGTGTACGTGCCGTTCCTCGGCGGCTTCGCGGTGCTGCTGCTGCGCCCCGACGACGGTGCGCTGCGGGTGGTCGCCGCCCTCGCCGGGGTCGTGCTGTCCGACACCGGCGGGTACATCGCGGGCGTGCTCTTCGGCCGGCATCCGATGGCGCCGTCGGTGAGCCCGAAGAAGACCTGGGAGGGCTTCGCCGGCTCGCTGGTGGCGAGTGCCGTCGGCGGCGCCCTCCTGCTGTACCTCATGTTGGGCGTCGCGCCCTGGTACGGCGCGGTGTTCGGGCTGTGCGTGGCGGCGGCGAGCGTACTGGGGGATTTCGCCGAGTCGTTGCTCAAGCGCGACCTCGGGATCAAGGACATGAGCAACCTGCTGCCCGGCCACGGCGGGGCGATGGACCGGCTGGACTCGGTGCTGTTCGCCGCGCCTACGGCCTACGCGGTCCTCGCGCTGGTCGCCCCGGCCGTCCGATGACGGCGTCGCGGCGTCGCGGCCGGCCGGCCGCCCGACCGGGTTGGCGTCGATCTGAAGATTCCGTCGGCGCACGGCGCGGCGCAAGCGGCCCGCGGCATGAAACACTGGACCGGCCATGATTGCCCTCCCGCTCATCGAGCGCGTATCGCCGCAGGCCAGCGGCCCTTCACCGGGCCTGGCCAACGGCGCTGCCAGGCGCGGTGCGGCGATGCCGCCACGCCACCTCGCCGATCTCGACCTCGCTGGCCGTCGGGCGGCCGTCGCGGCTCTGGGCGAGAGCGAGTTCCGGGCCGGCCAGCTGTCGACCCACTACTTCGGCCGCTTCGTGCGCGACCCGGCCGCCATGACGGACCTGCCCGTGTCCAGCCGCGACCGGCTGGGCGCGGAGCTGCTCCCGACGCTGCTCACGCCGGTCCGGGAGTTTTCCTGTGACGGCGGCGCGACCCGCAAGACACTGTGGCGGTTGCACGATGGGGCGCTCGTCGAGAGCGTGCTGATGGGCTACCCGGACCGGGTCACCGTCTGCGTCTCCAGTCAGGCCGGCTGCGGCATGGCGTGCCCGTTCTGCGCCACCGGCCAGGCCGGCCTCACCCGTAGCCTGTCCACCGCCGAGATCGTCGACCAGGTGATCTCGTTCGCGGCGCTGGCCGCCACCGGGGCGATTCCCGGCTCGCCGGCGCGACTGTCCCGTGTGGTGTTCATGGGGATGGGTGAACCGCTGGCCAACTACGCCCGGCTGATAGCGGCGGTGCGCCGGCTCACCGACCCGGCGCCCGACGGGCTCGGCCTGTCCCAGCGCCACCTCACCGTGTCCACCGTCGGGCTGGTGCCGTCGATGCGCCGCCTGCTCGGCGAGGGGCTGGCGGTGACCCTCGCGGTGTCCCTGCACGCGCCCGACGACGAGCTGCGCGACGAGCTCGTCCCGGTCAACCGGCGCTGGCCGGTGGCCGAGGTACTCGACGCCGCGTGGGAGTACGCGGGCCGGACCGGTCGCCGGGTGTCCATCGAGTACGCGATGATCAGAGATGTGAACGATCAGCCGTGGCGGGCGGATCTTCTGGGCCGGCTATTGTCCGGCCGGCTCGCGCATGTCAATCTCATTCCGCTGAACCCCACTCCGGGAAGCCGGTGGGACGCGAGTCCCAAGCCGGTCGAGCGGGAGTTCGTTCGTCGGCTCCGGGGCGCCGGCGTGCCGACGACCGTCCGCGACACCCGGGGCCGGGAGATCGACGGCGCCTGCGGGCAGCTCGCTGCCGCGGAGGTGGCACAGTGAGCGCGAGGAGCGAAGGGCAGCTCGGCGGAGCGAACGAGGAGACACCGTGACGAGTCAAGGTCAGCGGTTCCGGCGTCGCGCGCTGCGCCGTGGGTACAAGGTCGACGAGGTCGACGCGTTCCTCGACCGGGTCGAGGTGACGCTGGCCGGGGATGCCCCCACCACCCCGGTATCCGCGCAGGAGGTCCACGACGTCGTCTTCCGGGTCCGCTTCGGCGGCTACGACGAGTGGCAGGTCGACCTCCACCTCGACCGCGTCGAGCGGCAACTGGCCGAGCTGGAGGAGCGCACCGGACCGTACCCGCGTGAGCAGCGGATGGCGCCGTCGATGCGGGACGAGCGCCCGTCGATGCGGGACGACCGGCCGTTGATGCGCGACGAGCGCACGCCCATGCGTGAGGATCGCGCGCCCATGCGCGATGACCGGATACCCATGCGTGAGGATCGCGCGCCCATGCGCGATGACCGGGTACCCGTGCGCGAGGACCGTGCGCCGAGGCGCGATGAGCGGATGCCGCCGTTCGGGTCGCCGCCGCCGATGGCGCCGCCGCCGGTCCACCTTCCGCCCCGCCCGCTGCAGGCGGCCCCGCCGCCCGCCGGACCGCCGCCGGGCTACGAGCGCTACGAGGAGCCGACCCGGTTCGGCGGCGGATATGAGGACGGGTTCGAGCCCGGCCGGCACGGCAAGACCGACATGACCACCGAGATTCGCCTACCCGAGGGTGGCTTCGGCAGCGGCGCCTACCCGATGGCGAGTGGTCCCGCGTTGCCCCCCGAGGTGGTCCGCATCGACCAGCTCCGGCGGACGTTCCAGCTCCGGCGCTTCGGTAGCGGGTACGACCGGGTACAGGTCGACCGGCTGTTCGAAGCCATCGTGGATGCCATGTCCGGGCGGTCCAACGTCTCGGTGGGCGAGGCGGAGCTGGACCCGGCACAGTTCAGCCTGATCCCCGGCGGCTACTTCGAGGCCGAGGTGGACGCCGCCCTCAAGGAGGTACGTGACATCCTCACCCGCCGCCGCTGACCCGCGGCGCGAGGTCGGGCCGGCTACTCGCGAAGGCCGTTGCGGCGCAGTATCCAGTCAATAACGATCATCAGCACGATCAGCCCCGCGATGCCGGCCAGCCACAGGTCCTCGACGTGGCCGTGGTGCAGCGGGAACAGCATGACCAGCAGGATCACCACCCCGGCCACGGCACCGATTCGGGCCTTGCGCGGATTGACCGGCCTGCGCTGGTCGGGGGAGGTCACCGGCTCGTTGGAAGCCACGTTGGATCCTTCCGTTCCTGCTCGCCAGCCGGTCGGCCCGCTATCCGGTCGGCCGGCCAGCCCAGGCCAGTCTGGCATGCCCGGGCTCCGGTACGCCGGCCGGTCTCCGGTACCGTCGGGCCGACTGCCGACGCGCACAGGAGGGGACGTGCGGTGCGACTGACGGGTACCGGCCACGCGAGCATGCGGATCGACACCGCGGCTGGGAGCATCCTCTGCGACCCGTGGGTCAACCCGGCGTACTTCGCGTCGTGGTTTCCGTTCCCCGACAACGCCGACCTGGACTGGGAGTCGCTGGGCGGAGTCGACTACCTGTACGTGTCGCACCTGCACCGCGACCACTTCGACGCCGCGCACCTGCGGCGGTACGTGTCGAAGAAGGCGACCGTCCTGCTGCCCGAGTACCCGACCAGCCAGCTCGAGGATGAACTGCGGGCGCTCGGCTTCAGCAGCTTCGTCAAGACCCGTTCCGGCGAGGTGCACTGCCTCGACGGCGGCCTGAACATCATGATCGAGGCGTTGACCTCGCCGACCGACGGGCCGATCGGTGACTCGGCGCTGTGGGTGGAGCACGACGGGGTCCGCATCCTCAACCAGAACGACGCTCGCCCCGCCGACCTGTCCCGCTTCGCCGACCTGGGCCACGTGCACGCCCACCTGCTCCAGTTCTCCGGCGCCATCTGGTACCCGATGGTCTATGAGTTGCCGGCGGCGGCCAAGACCGCGTTCGGCAAGCAGAAGCGGGATCGACAGCTCGACCGGACCGTCCGGTACATCGATGATCTGAAGGCGTCGTGGGTTTTCCCGATCGCCGGGCCGCCGTGCTTCCTCGACGATGAGCTGTGGCGGTTCAACGACATCTTCGGCGACGAGGGCAACATCTTCCCCGACCAGCAGTGGTTCTCCGATTCGTACCGCGAATTGGGCCGCGACAACGAGGTCATTCTGTTGCCCGGTACGGTCGCGACGGTCTCCGCCACCGAGTGCCGGGTCGACCAGCCGGTGCCCGACGTGCGGGAGTTCTTCGCCGCGAAGCCGGCCTACCTGGAGCGGATGCGCGAGCGCAAGCGCCCGATCATCGAGGCCGAGCGGGCGACGTGGCCACACCCCGAGATCGATGTACTGGCCGAGCTGAAGCGACGGATCGAGCCACTCCTGGAGGAATCGGTCTACCTGGCCAAGGGGGTCGGTGGGCCGGTGCGGTTCGACCTCGTCCGCGCCGACGGGTCGCTGGAGTGCATCGTGGTCGACTTCCCCGGTGGCCAGGTGCGGCCGTACACCGACGAGAAGGTGCGCTACCGCTTCCGTACCGAACGGGCTTTGGTCGAGCACCTGATCCACATCGATGAGGGTGACTGGGTCAACTCGCTGTTCCTGTCGTGCCGGTTCTCGGCGGCGCGCATCGGTCAGTACAACGAGTTCATCTACGCGTTCTTCAAGTGCCTGTCGGAGGAGCGGCTGCAGTACGCCGAGGGCTGGTACGACGAGCACCAGCGCAGTACCGACGTCGAGGACATCACGCTGGAGGGTTGGCGGCTGCAGCGGCGGTGCCCGCACCTCAAGGCGGACCTGACCCGCTTCGGTAAGGTCGACGGCGACGTGCTGACCTGCCAACTGCACGGCTGGCGGTTCGACCTCCCCAGCGGCCGCTGCCTGACCAGCGCCGGCCATGAGATCCGCGCCACCCCCACCCTTCACCCGTAACCGCATTCGCGATCTTGGACCGTTGTGCCACCCCGAGGTCGCACAACCGTCCAGGATCTGTGAAGGGGACAGGGGCGCGCGGGGAGGGTGGGTGGGAGGGTTGGGTAGCGTTTGGGGATGCGGGAGATTGTGTACCCCCCTGTCATCGGCGTGGCGAAGACCGCGTTCCGGTTGCTGGACCTACGGATCTCGATCGAGGGTGCGGAGCACATACCGCGTACCGGTGGCGCGGTGCTGGCCAGCAATCACGTCAGTTACCTGGACTTCATCTTCTGCGGGTTCGGCGCGCAGCCGGCCGGGCGGCTGGTCCGGTTCATGGCCAAGAAGTCGGTGTTCACCAACCGGATCTCCGGTCCGCTGATGCGCGGCATGCGCCACATACCGGTCGACCGCGACGCCGGACTCGCCTCGTACAAGCAGGCGCTCGCGGCGCTGCGCGCCGGGGAGATCGTCGGGGTGTTCCCGGAGGCGACGATCAGCCGCTCGTTCACCATCAAGGAACTCAAGAGCGGCGCCGGGAGGATGGCCGCCGCCAGCAAGGTACCGCTGATCCCGATGGCGGTGTGGGGCACACAGCGGCTGTGGACCAAGGGCCGGCCGCGCACGCTCACCCGGCGGCACACCCCGATCTCGATCCTCATCGGCGAGCCGATGCTGCCGGCC
>JAVHWE010000276.1:0-5068 GCA_032160285.1 Micromonosporaceae bacterium
CGCGACCATGCCGCCGCTGCGGCCGATCCCCCGCGCACCGGCCACCGTGCCGCCGTCGCCGCCGCCAGCTCGTCGCCCGCCGGCCGCCGTACCAGCTTGACCGCCGCCAGCTTCTTGCCCGCCGGCCGCCGTACCAGCTTGACCGCCGCCAGCTTCTTGCCCGCCGGCCGCCGTACCAGCTTCGCCGACACCGAGCGCCGTCAGGATCGCTTCGGCGGTACGCCGCCCGATGCCCGGTACCTCCACGATCTCCTCGACGGTCGCCATCCGCAGCCGCTTCGCCGAACCGAAGTGGCGCAGCAGCGCCTGGCGCCGCACCTCGCCGAGGCCCGGTACCGCGTCAAGATCGGAAACGATCATCCGCTTGGACCGCTTCTGCCGGTGGTACGTGATGGCGAACCGGTGAGCCTCGTCACGCACCCGCTGGAGCAGGTAGAGCGCCTCCGATGCGCGGGGAAGCACCACCGGGAACTCCTCGTCGGGCAGCCACACCTCCTCCAGACGCTTGGCCAGCCCGCAGACCGCCACGTCGGTGACGCCAAGATCGGCGAGGACTCGGGCGGCGGCGTTGACCTGCGGCTGTCCGCCGTCGACCACGAGCAGTTGCGGCGGGTAGGCGAACTTGCGGACCCGCCCAGTCTCCGGGTCGACCCCCGGTCGGGCCGCCGGAGCATCGGCCGGCGCCGGCACGATCAGGTCGGCAGGCCCGGCAACCGCCGGCACCGTCGGGTCGGCAGGCCCGGCAACCGCCGGCACCGTCGGGTCGGCAGGCCCGGCCGCCGGCACCGTCGGGTCAAGATGCCCGGCCGACCCGGCGACCGCCTGCTTGTACCGCAGGAAGCGGCGGCGCAGCACCTCCGAGATCGCCGACACGTCATCGGTGGCCCCATTGATCGCGAAGCGGCGGTACTCACTGCGGCGGGCCAGCCCATCCTCGAACACGACCATGCCGGCCACCACGTCGGTGCCCTGGATCTGGGACACGTCGAAGCACTCGATCCGCAGCGGGGCGGTGTCCAGGCCCAGCGCGTCGGAGATCTCCTCCAACGCCCTGCCGCGCGTGGTCAGGTCGCCGGCCCGACGCAGCTTGTGCTGGGCGAGGGCCTGCGCGGCGTTGCGCGCCACGGTCTCCTGCAACGCCCGCTTGTCGCCGCGCTGGGGCACCCGGATCGTGACCCGGCTGCCGCGCAGCTCGGACAGCCAGTCCCCGAGCGCGTCCGCGTCGGCCGGCAACGCCGGCACCAACAGCTCGCGTGGAATCTCACCGGCCGTCGCGCCGGTCTCCGCCACCTCCCCGTACACCTGGGTGCAGAAGTGGTGGACGAGATCGCCCGCGCCGAGCTCCTCGGTCTTCTCCACGACCCAGCCGCGCTGCCCCCGCACCCGGCCGCCCCGAACGTGGAAAACCTGTACCGCGGCCTCCAGCGGGTCGTCGGCGAAGGCGACCACGTCGGCGTCAGTGCCGTCGCCGAAGACGACCGCCTGCTTCTCCATCGCCCGCCGGATCGCGGCCAGGTCGTCGCGGAGCCGGGCGGCGAGCTCGAACCGCAGTTCGTCGGAGGCCTCCCGCATCTCCCGCTCCAGCCGCCGGACCATGGAGTCGGTCCGGCCGGCCATGAAGTCGCAGAAGTCGAGCACGATCTGCCGGTGGGTGTCGGCGCCGACCCGGCCGACGCAGGGGGCCGAGCACTTGCCGATGTAGCCCAGCAGGCAGGGCCGCCCGATCTGGCCGGCCCGCTTGAACTCGCCGGCCTTGCAGGTACGCGCGGGGAACACCCGCAGGAGTAGATCCAGCGTCTCGCGGATGGCCCAGGCGTGCGCGTACGGTCCGAAGTACCGCACGCCCTTGCGCTTGGCGCCGCGCATCACCTGCAGCCGTGGGTACTCCTCGTCCAGCGTGACGGCAAGGTACGGGTACGACTTGTCGTCGCGGTAGCGCACGTTGAACCGGGGGTCGTACGCCTTGATCCAGGCGTACTCCAGTTGCAGCGCCTCGACCTCGGTCGCGACCGTGACCCAGTCGACCGACACGGCGGTGGTGACCATCTGCTGGGTGCGCTGATGCAGCGTCCACACATCGGCGAAGTAGGAATTCAGCCGCTGCCGCAGGCTTTTGGCCTTGCCGACATAGATCACCCGGCCGGTCGGATCCCGGAAGCGGTAGACACCGGGTGCGTCGGGGACGCTCCCCGGCGCGGGACGGTACATGGACGGGTCCGGCACGTCTGCGAGCCTAGCCCGGCGGTCTGTCACAACGGCCGACCGCCGCTGCCCGGTCGCCTGCCTGGCGCCCGGACAGCGACGACCGGTCAGGCCAGGGTGATCTCGCCGCCCTGGACGGTGATGTTCTTGGCGGCCAGGGGTGCCGGGGCCGGGCCGCCCTTGACCGAGCCGTCGGCGGCGGAGTACATGCTGCCATGGCACGGGCATTTGATCACACCGTCGGTGACGCTGCCGACGGTGCAGCCGGCGTGCGTACAGACGGCGGTGAACGCCTTGAAGTTGCCGGCCGTGGGCTGGGTCACGACGATCTTCTCGGCCTCGATCACCTTGCCACCGCCGACCGGGATCTCACTCGTCTTCGCCAGTGCGCCACCGGTGGACCCGCCCTGCGTCGCGGGTGCCGAGGTTGCGGCGGGCGGGGCGGCTCCGGGGTTGGTCGCGGTACCCGAGTCCGTACTGGTACCGCACGCGGCCAGCACGGCCGCGGCACCAGCGCCCGCGGCACCGGCGAGGACGCCGCGCCTGGTCGTCTCGCTCATGTTGCTCCTCCTGCTAGGAAACGCCTCTGTCCCCCGTAGCTACGCAGTTCAGAACGAACCGGTTCAGCACGGAGCGTCAGCACGGCGTGGTCAAATGCCAGACCCGTGCCATCTCATCACTGAACGGGAGCTTTGAACCGTTCACACGGTGGAACGTCATCAAATTGGGGCTTTGGCCATTCGGGTCCGTTCGTCGAACGACCACGGCTACCCGCCACCCCGGACATGCCGACCGGCGGTCACCGCGAACGGGAGATTACCCGTTTCGTTGCCTTACGTGGCGCGGTTTTAGCTGGGAGTTTTGTTGGCTTCAATGCCGCGGCCCGGCCGGCTCCGTTCGCCCGTGCCGCCCGGCCGCGCGCGTCGCCGCCAACCGATCCGTCCGGTTGGCCGGTCAGGCCGAGGGTGCGGCGCAGGAACTCACCCGTGTAACTCTCCGCAACCTCGGCCACCTCCTCCGGGGTGCCGACCGCGATGACCTCGCCGCCCTTGTGGCCGCCCTCCGGCCCCATGTCGATGAGCCAGTCCGCAGTCTTGATCACGTCGAGGTTGTGCTCGATCACGATCACCGTGTTGCCCTTGTCGACCAGGCTCTCCAGCACGAGCAGCAGCTTGCGGATGTCCTCGAAATGCAGCCCGGTGGTGGGCTCGTCGAGCACGTACACTGTCCGGCCGGTGGATCGCTTCTGCAGCTCCGACGCGAGCTTGACCCGCTGCGCCTCGCCACCGGACAGCGTGGGCGCGGGCTGGCCCAGCCGGACGTATCCGAGACCGACGTCGACCAACGTCCGGAGGTGACGATGGATCGCCGGGATCGCCTCGAAGAAGGTGGCCGCCTCCTCGATCGGCATGTCCAGGACCTCGGCGATCGTGCGGCCCTTGAAGTGCACCTCGAGCGTCTCCCGGTTGTACCTGGCCCCCTTGCACACCTCACACGGCACATACACGTCGGGCAAAAAGTTCATCTCGATCTTGATGGTGCCGTCGCCCGCACACGCCTCGCACCGGCCACCCTTGACGTTGAACGAGAACCGCCCCGGCCCGTACCCGCGGATCTTGGACTCGGCCGTCTCGGCGAACAACCGCCGGACGTGGTCGAAGACCCCGGTGTAGGTCGCCGGGTTGGAGCGGGGGGTCCGCCCGATCGGCGACTGGTCGACGCCCACCACCTTGTCGACGTGGTCGAGACCCGTGACCCGGGTGTGCCGGCCGGGGACCAGCCGGGCGCCGTTGACCTGGTTGGCGAGTACCGCGTGCAGAATGTCGTTGACCAGGGTGGACTTGCCCGAACCGGACACCCCGGTAACCGCGATGAACTGACCCAGCGGGAACCCGACGGTCAGGTTGCGCAGGTTGTGCTCGCGAGCCCCGTGCACGGCCAGCTCGCGGCCGGGCGTCTGCGGCCGGCGCACCACCGGGGTGGGTATCGCACGCCGCCCGGACAGATAGTCCCCGGTCATCGACTCCGTGTTGGCCAGTAGATCCCGCACGCTGCCGCTGTGCACGATCTTGCCGCCGTGCTCGCCCGCGCCCGGGCCGATGTCGACGATCCAGTCGGCGACCCGGATGGTGTCCTCGTCGTGTTCGACCACGATCAGCGTGTTGCCCAGCTTCTTGAGCCGGACCAGGGTCTCGATCAGCCGGTGGTTGTCGCGCTGGTGCAGGCCGATGCTCGGCTCGTCGAGCACGTACAGCACGCCGACCAGCCCGGAGCCGATCTGGGTGGCCAGCCGGATCCGCTGCGCCTCGCCACCGGAGAGCGTGCCCGCCCCACGGTCCAGGGACAGGTAGTCCAGCCCCACGTCGATCAGGAACCGCAGCCGGGCGTTGATCTCCTTGAGGACCCGCTCGGCGATCATCTTCTGGCGCCGGCTCAGCTTGATGGAAGCGAGGATCTCGGCGCACTCCCCCACCGACGTGTTGCACAGCTCCGCGATGCTGCGCCCGTCGAGCGTGACGGCGAGGATCTCGGGCTTGAGCCGGGCGCCACCGCACGCGCCGCACGGCACGTCACGCATGTAGCCCTCATACTTGTCCCGCGACCAGTCGGAATCGGTGTCGCCGTGCCGGCGCTCCAGCCACTGCACGACCCCCTCGAAGCCGGTGTAGTAGGACCGCTCCCGCCCGTACTTGTTGCGGTAACGCACGTGCACCTGGTCGTCCGAGCCGTACAGGATCGCCTTCTGGGCCCGACTGGACAGCGCCCGCCACGGTGTGTCGAGATCGAAACCCTGTTCGGCACCGAGCGCCGCCAGCAGGCGCAGGAAGTACTCGAGGGTGTGCCCGCCCGACCACGGTTGGATGGC
>JAVHWE010000287.1:0-11379 GCA_032160285.1 Micromonosporaceae bacterium
CCGGCCGGCGTCCGCCGCCTCGGTGGAAAGCCGATCGCGACAACGACGGCTAGAGTCCGTTTCGGAAGTTGATCGCGTTCCATTTGGAATGATCGTCTTGCGGAACGGAATGAACTGAGCGCGGCGAAGTGGGCCAGGTTGGTGCGCCGTTGCAATGGCCCGGCCGCTCGACCTGACCGACGAAGGTCCCAATGCAGCCCGCAGGCTGCCGAAGTTGATCTTGGCCTTTTCATTCTCCTATGAGCAGGGCGCGGAGCCGGGACGTCGGCACCTGGCTCACACAGTCATACTCCGGCTAAACTTCGGATATGACGGATCGGATGACCATCAGTGTGCCGGACGAGGTGGGGGCATACCTGCGGAGCACCGGCAACGCCTCGGCGACGGTGGCCGACCTCGTTGCCAACGCGATCGAGCGAGCCGCTGCCACGGACCTCCTCGAGCGCGCCGGGTACCGCGTCACGCCCGAGTTCGTCGATGAGGGGGTGCGAATCGCGCGGGACACCCCGGCCATCCCGCCCGACACGCTGGGCCGCACGGCCGAGCACCGCCGGGCACGGGCCGAGGAGGGCAGGCGGCGGCGCTTCTCGCGCTCCGCGGCTGACGACGGCGCCACCGGCACGTGAGCGGCGCGTACGTCCTGGACCCGTCGGCGATCGGACGGTTCGGTACGAGTCTCGTGCTGGGCAAGCTCGTGGCCGGCGCCGTGGTGGCCGGTTCCACCCTGCTTCTGCCGGTGTTGTCCTACGCCGAGGCACTCGCGTCGGCCATCGACAAGGAGCGCTACCACATCCTGCTCGGCCTGCGCGACCGCTCGGCGGTGACCGTACTCCCGGCACTCGCCACGGACGTCGAGGAACTCGCCGGTGGCGTCGAAACAGCCGGTAGCCTCGGCGCGGCGCACGCAGCCGTGGAGGCCGGCCGTCACGGCGCCGTTCTGATCACCGCGGACCGGGCCACCATGGAGCCGGAACTGCCGGACGGCTGGATCATCCTCGACGTCGCCATGGACTGACGACCTTCATGATCACGACCGTCTGCCATTCGGTAGTACCGGCCGGGAACCCCTCCGGATCTTGGTGGCTAAACGGCTGCCGGAGCGGCCCATTTGCCACCAACATCGGTGGGAAGCTTCTAACCGTGTAGGTGCTGTTGCAGGCCGCGATCGGGGCCCCTCATGATCATGGCGGACTCGGCGGAGACGGCGGGATCCGCCGGAACGGGAACGGGCTGGTCCACAGGTTCCGGAGCGGGTGGGGATAGCTCGGGGTGTGGGCCGGAGGAGAGGTCGCGTACCGCGCCGTTGCGGCTGGTCGCCGCGAACGCCGCGGCGAACAGGACAAGCTGGCTGAACAGGAACATGAACACCAACAGCCCGATCGCGCTGGCGAAGACCTGATACGCCGGGTTGTGCTGGGTCCGACTGATGTAGAGCCGGCCCAGCGTCTTGAGCCCGAGCAGCCCGAACGCGATGATCAGGGCCGCCGGGAACAGCCGGCGCAGCGGCATCCGGATGCGTGGCACGCCGGCCAGCAGCGCGGCGGCGACGATCAGATCCACGATCAGGGCGAGCAGGGTGGCGGACTGGTTGACCACCAGCCGAAGGCCCGACCCGGCGGGTTGGCCGGACAGCGCGAGAATCAGATCCTGGACACCCGCGGCGATCGACACCGATACGGTCAGCAGCACCCCGAGACCGGTCAGTACCGCCATGTCGACCAGCCAGCGGATGATGAAGTTGCCCGGCTGCTGGTTGAACCCCCAGATCGCCCGCTGTGACGAGCGCAGGGTCTCGATCCACCCGATACCGGCGAGCGCCAGTCCGACCACGGCCAGCCGGCCGATGCTCTGCGTGGTACCGATCAGGTTTGCGATCTTGACCTGGGGCAGATTCTGCTCCAGGTAGTGCTGGACGGCACCGACCACCAGGGCGTTGTCCTGCAGGAGATACCCGAGGATGTCGAGCAGCAGCACGGCCAGCGCGAACACCGCGAAGAAGCCGTAGTAGGCGTTGGCCGCGGCGAGCCGGCCACCGGCCACCTCGTCGTAGCGCTCGTACGCGCGGATCATGTGGTCGAATCTGGCCGACCGCCGCCGGGCCGCGCCGAACAGTCCGACGACGCCGTCCCACGCGAGGTCAACCCCGCGTCGCAGGAACCGCCGCACCGCCTGACCTCCCGTCGACCGGAACCCGACCCCGGGATCTCACTCCCATTGTCAGGTCAGCTCGGCCGATCCGCACAGGATGTAATCGCGCCGGGGCCGCCAGCGCCCATCCTGACCGTGTTCGAACAGGGTGAACCCGTCGACGGCGAACGCGGCCTGGAACACCGCGAGGTCGCGGAACGCGGCGTCGAGTTGCGCCGAAGGCACGTCCTGGGCCACGGTCACGTGCGGATGGTACGGAAATCTGGCTGCCCGCTCGATTCCGGCGATGTTCTGGATCGCGGCATTGAGCTGCTCGCACTCGCTGATACCGGCGGCGACGGCCACGAACACCACCTCGGTCAACGGCCGAAACGTTCCGGTACCGCGCAGCAGCAGCCGGAACGGCGGGTAGCCGGCGGCGACCTCGGCCAGGCGGTCGCCGATCGGGGCCAGGTCGGCGGCTTCGACCTCGGTGGGGCCCAGGAGGGTCACATGGGCCGGGACGACCGAGGCCTGTGGGTCGCCGGCCTCGGCTCGGCGGCGCGTCAGCTGACTGCCCCACGGCTCGGGTATGTCGATGGCGATGCCGATGGTCGTACGCACGGCGCGGCTCAGCCGTGCTGGGTGGGGGCGAGGAAACCGATCCGGTCGGACGCGGTGCCCAGCGTGACGGACGCCACCGCGCGGGCCTTGTCCGCCCCGGCCGCCAACACCTTGTCGAGTCCGAGCGGGTCGTCCAGGTACGCCCGGGTCCGCTCCTGGATCGGTCGCACGAACTCCACCAGCACCTCGGCCAGGTCGGACTTCAGGTCGCCGTAGCCGGAGCCGGCGTACCGCGCCTGGAGCTCGGCGATCGACAGACCGGAGAGCGCCGCGTAGATCGTGAGGAGGTTGGACACACCGGGCTTGCGCTCCGGGTCGAAGACGACCTCACGGCCGGTGTCGGTCACCGCCGACCTGATCTTCTTGGCGATCCGGGCCGGGTCCTCCAGGAGGTCGACCAGCCCACCGGGCGAGGAGATCGACTTGGACATCTTCGCGGTCGGGTCCTGCAGGTCGAGGATCTTCGCGGTGTTCGCGATGATGTACGCCTCGGGCACCGTGAATGTCCGGCCGAACGACGTGTTGAACCGCTGCGCCAGGTCGCGGGTCAGCTCCAGGTGCTGGCGCTGATCCTCGCCGACCGGTACGGCGTCGGCCTGGTAGAGCAGAATGTCGGCGGCCTGCAGGATCGGGTACGTGAAGAGGCCGACGCTGGCCCGCTCGGCGCCCTGCTTCGACGACTTGTCCTTGAACTGCACCATCCGGCTGGCCTCGCCGAACCCGGTGATGCAGCCCAGGATCCAGGCGAGTCTGGCGTGCTCGGACACGTGGCTCTGGACGAACAACGTGCACCGCTCCGGGTCCAGGCCGACCGCGAGCAGCTGGGCCACGCTGGTACGGGTGCGCTGGCGAAGCAGCTTCGGATCGTGCCCGGCGGTGATCGCGTGAAGGTCGACGACACAGTAGAACGCGTCGTGAGTGTCCTGCATCGCCACCCAGTTCCGCACCGCACCCAGGTAGTTGCCCAGGTGAAAGGAGTCAGCGGTGGGCTGGATACCGGACAGGACGCGCGGTCGATCGGGCCGAGCCTGGGACATGGGCCCCATTCTGTCAGCCCCGGCCAGGCCCGGACGTCGTCGGGTGTGCAACCGTCCGGGGGGGCTACCGGTCAGAACAGTTGCGCGGGATTATCGGAATCGGTCGCGGTCAGTCGTGGGGAGACGGGCATGGAGTTCGAGGCGCGGGAGGCCGTACGCCACGCCTACCAGGCCCACTACCGCCGCCTGGTGGCCTCGCTGTACGCGCTGACCGGCGACTACGCCGAGGCGCAGGACCTGGTCGGCGAGGCGTACGCGCGGGCGCTGGCCCGGGCCACCCAGTTCCTCGACGTGGCCGACCCGGAGGCATGGCTGCGTACCGTCGCGGTCAATCTGGCCCGCACCCGCTGGCGGCGCCGCCGCCTGTTCGAGACGCTGGTACGCACCGGCCGGGTGGCCCGACCGGTCGAGAGCGTACCCGGCGCCGACCCGACCCGGGTGGCTTTGATCACGGCCCTTCAGCAGCTGTCCCGGCCGACCCGGGAGACGATCGTGCTGCACCACATCGCGGACATGACGGTCCACGAGGTGGCGCGGACCCTCGGCGTACCGGTCGGCACGGTGAAGGCGCGGCTGTCCCGGGGCCGCGCGATGCTCGCCAAACTGCTCAGCGAGTACGCGGGCGAGCCGAAGGCTCCCCCGGGCGTCGCGCAGCCCGCGCGGCGTCCGGCACCCACCGCCCCACGGCTGACCGGGACCGACGGTGGCTGAGCCGGACTTCCGCGGGCTGCGCGCCGACATCGAGAACGTGACCCGGCTGCCCGAGTTCGCGACGGTGGAGCGCCGGGCCCGCTGGCACCGGCTCCGCGACCGGGCCAGCGTGGCCGGCGCCATGCTCGTCACGTCGGCGGTACTCGCTCCGGTGGTGGTCGTGGCGCTGGCGGCCCGGCCCGCCTCCGTGCTGCTGCGGCCGGACCCGCCGGTGGTGGCGGTCGCGTCCCCGTCGCCGTCGGCGGCCGCCTCACCGGCGGTCCCGACGAGCGCGCGGATCCGCGCCGCCGCCGCGATCGACCTCGACCATCTGTACGTGGCCGTGGACGCCTGCTCGGGCGGTGTCTGCAGCCTGCAGGTCGCCCCGGTGACCCTGACCGGTGCGAGTCCGCCGATCGTGGTCGGGCTGCTGCGCGACCGGGCCTCCGATCCGGTGAGCGACGTCCAGCTGGTCCCGCTCACCGCCGCGTCGCTGCTGCTCAGTGGCGTGGTCGCGAACGACCGGCGGTACACCCGGGTCAGCGTCGCCGGTGGCGCGGTCGCGGTGAACGTGCCGGGCGCGGCCACCCACCTGACGGCCGGCGACCGGGCCGTCCAGTTCGGTGCCGGTGACGCCGTCTACGCGTTACGACGGGGTTCGGAGGCGGTCACCCCGATCGCGGCCCAGCCGCCGGTGGGAAAGCCCGAGTTGGCCGCCGGTGTCGCGCCGAATCGGGGCTGGTGGGTGGTCGGCGGCGAGCCGGTCGACGGGACGGTCCAGGTGTCGGTGAGCCGCAACCAGGGTGGCGCGTGGCTGACCCGTACGGTCGGGATGTCGGCCGTGGACGCGCCGGTCCTCGCCAGCGTCGACGGCCAGACGGCGTACCTCGTCGCGCGCACGGCGTCGGGCGGGTCGGTGGCCCGTACCGTCGACGGCGGCCAGACCTGGCAGCTGGTATCGGACAAGCTGTCCTGGCCCGGCCGAGCGCCGAACGGGCGGCTCGGCGCGGTGGCCCGGCCCGACGGATCACTGCTGACCTGGCTCGCCGCCGGGTCGGTGCCGATCTACCAGGAGAGCACCGATGGTGGGCGCACCTTCCACGAGGGGTCTGGCCCGGGCGCGATCGTCGCGGACCCGACCGGGTACGTGGTGGTGGCGCAGCCGATGTGGGTATCGCCGGACGCGCGCAGCTGGAGCGTGCTGCCACCGGCGGCCTACCTGCCGCCCCGAAGTTGAGCCCGGCCCGGAGCTGAGCCCGGCCCGGAGCCCGGCCCGGCCCGGCCCGGAGCTGAGCCCGGCCCGGAGCTGACTCCGCCCCGAGAGGCCACCTAACCGGCCAGGGTGACCCGCGCGACCCGCCGACCGTCGAGCGCGCTCACCACCAGCCGCCACCCGTCGAGACGGACCTCGTCGCCGACCGTGGGCAGCCGGCCGAGTTGACACATCAGAAATCCACCCACGGTCTCGTACGGGCCGGCCGGCAGCGCGAACCCGGCCAGCTCGGCGAAGTCGATGAGGTTGAGCCGGCCGTCGACCTCGGACGGCGCGGCCCCGCCGTCGGGTACCGGCTCGGGCGCCACGTCGTACTCGTCGTGGATCTCACCGACCAGCTCCTCGATCAGGTCTTCGAGGGTGACGATCCCAGCGGTACCGCCGTACTCGTCGACCACGACCGCGAGATGGTGGCCCTCCCGGCGCATCTCCGACAGCGCCGTGAGGACCTGTTTGCTGGTCGGCAGGCGCTTGACCTCGCGGCCGAGCTGGCCGACGAGGACCACCTCGTCGCCGTCCGGGCGGATCGCCAGGTCCCGCAGGTGTACGAAGCCGACCACGTCGTCCTGACTGCCGTCGATGATCGGGAACCGGGAGTGCCGGGCGTGTCGGACCAGCCGGAGCGCCTCGGAGATCGGCAGCTCCGCGTCCAGAAACACCACGTCGGTGCGCGGCACCATCAGCTCCCGTACATGCCGGGCACCGGCGGCCAGCACCTCCGCGATGAGGTGGCGCTCCTCGCGGCGCAGTACCGTGTTCGCGGCGACCAGTTCCCGCAGTTCGCGTTCGCTGATCTCCTCACGCCCGGCGGTGGGGCTGGCGCCCAGCAGCCGGGTGACCCACCGCATGGCCGCGTCGACGCCGCGGACCAGGACACGGGCCAGCGCGCGACGGACCAGCCCGGGCGCGCGGAACTCGTCGGCGCCGCCGCTCGTGGGGGCGCCCCCGCCGTCGGTATGCGGCCCGGTGTCCCCGGCCTCCTGCATGCCGAAATTGTAGGCGGGATGCGCCAGGCATTCCGGACGCCGAGTTAGATTGTCGACGTGAAGCTCCTGGTTACCGGCGGTGCCGGCTATATCGGCAGTGTCGTGACGACGCTCCTGCTCGATGCGGGCCATCAGGTCGTGGTGCTCGACGACCTGTCCACCGGTCATGAGCAGGCGGTGCCGGCCCGGGCGCGCTTTGTACGCGGCCGGGTGCACGACGTTATCGGTGACGTCCTCACCGCGGACTTCGACGGCGTGCTGCACTTCGCTGCCTTCATCGCGGCCGGTGAGAGCGTCGGCGAACCGGCGAAGTACTGGGGAAACAACCTGGCGGGATCGCTGCGACTGCTGGACGCGATGCACGCCGCCGGGGTTGGCCGCCTGGTCTTCTCGTCGACGGCCAACGTGTACGGCGACCCGGACACGGTCCCGATCCCGGAAACCGCCGCGACCCGCCCGCCCAACCCGTACGCGGGTTCGAAGCTCGCCGTGGACCACGCGATGACCGGCTACGCCGCCGCGTACGGCCTGGCCGCGGTGAGCCTGCGGTACTTCAACGTCGCCGGCGCGCACGTCAGCCCCGCCGGGCTGATCGGCGAGCGCCACGACCCGGAGACCCACCTGATCCCGATCGCGTTGCGGGTCGCCGCCGGCCAGCTGGAGAAGCTGCAACTGTTCGGCGACGACTACCCCACCCCGGACGGTACCTGCGTGCGCGACTACATCCACGTCAGTGACCTGGCGGCGGCGCACCTGCTGGCGCTCGACACCATGGCCAACGGCAGCCACCGCGTGTACAACCTGGGCAACGGCACCGGGTTCTCCAACCGTCAGGTGGTCGACGTGGTCCGCGAGGTGACCGGGCATCCGGTACCGACGGAGACCGCCCCGCGCCGCGACGGCGACCCGGCGGCACTGGTCGCCTCGGCCGAGAAGGCCCGCCGCGAGCTCGGCTGGCGCCCGACGAAGCCGACGCTCGCAGAGATGGTCACCGACGCCTGGGCCTTCCTGCGCGACCACGGTCCCGCTACAGCGCGTTACCCATGACGAGGCGCGTCTTCGCCCGACGGGTGCGCGTCGCGGAATGTCGGCGACGCGGGTCGACCGTGGCGAGTCGGCTCGGGTACCCGGGCGGCCCTCGCTACCGCACAAAGTCCCAGCGCCTGCCTACGCTGGTCACAGCCGCTACACAGACGCTACGGCGACTCTGACATGCGGGCCGGCATGGGCTGGCCCGCCAACGCAGAGGAGTCCCGCATGTCCTTGAAGAAGATCGGCCTTATCGCCGCCGGTGCCGTCACCGTCGGTGGACTGGCTCTCGCCGGGTCGACCATCGCGAGCGCCGCCACCCCCGCCCCCGCGCCAAGCGGGTCGGCCGGCGCCGGTGGCAACCACACCGCGGCGACCGCCGACGAGACGGCAAAGGTCACCGCGGCGCTCACCGCGAAGGACCCCGCCGTGAGCGTGACCAGCGTGCGCAAAGACGCCGACGGGTCGTACGACGTCTTCGCGACCAAGGCCGGTAGCCAGGTCATGTTCGACGTCAGCGCCGACCTCAAGACCATCACCGAGGGCAGGGCGGGGCACGGCGGCGGCCGGGGCGGGTCGAACCACACGGCGGCAACCGCGGACGAAACGGCAAAGGTCACCGCGGCGCTCACCGCGAAAGACCCCGCCGTGACCGTGACCAGCGTGCGCAAAGACGCCGACGGGTCGTACGACGTCTTCGCCACCAAGGCCGGTAGCCAGGTCATGTTCGACGTCAGCGCCGACCTCAAGACCATCAGCCAGGACGCTGGCCAGGCGCGGCACGGCGGCCACCCCGGCCCGTCTGCCAGCAGCACCACCAACTGAGCCGGCTTCCGTACCACCCGCCCGCGACGCTTCAACGCCCGCCTGCGACACCTCTCCACCGGCCCGTCGCAGGCGGGTTTCGCCTTAGGCGGCTTCGATGATCATGCCGGCGGCGACGGTGCGGTTGGTGGTCTCGTCGATGACGATGAAGCCGCCCGTGGTCCGGTTGCGGCGGTACTCGTCGCACAGCAGCGGTACGGTCGTGCGCAGCCGTACCCGGCCGATCTCGTTGAGTCCCAGTTCCGTCGCCGACTCGTCGCGATGCAGCGTGTTCACGTCCAGGCGGTACTGCAGGCCGCGGACGATCGCCCGCGCCGCCCTGGTGGTGTGCTTGACCGCGTACCGGCTGCCGACGGTGAGCGGGCGGGACTCGTCCATCCAGCAGATCATCGCCTCGATGTCCTGCGCGACCGTCGGCCGGTTGTTCGGTCGGCAGATCATGTCGCCGCGGGACACGTCCAGCTCGTCGGCCAGCCGGATCGTCACCGACATCGGCGGGAACGCCTGGTCGACCGGGCCGTCGGCGGTGTCGATGGACGCGATCGTCGAGGTGAAACCGCTCGGCAGCACCATCACCTCGTCGCCCGGCTTCAGTACGCCGCTGGCGACCTGGCCGGCGTAGCCGCGGTAGTCGGCGACCACCGTCGACTGGGGACGGATTACGTGCTGTACCGGGAACCGCACGTCGACCAGATTGCGGTCACTGGCGATGTGGACGTGTTCGAGGTGGTGCAGCAGCGACGGACCCTGGTACCAGGGCATGTTCGCCGACCGGGCGACGATGTTGTCGCCGACCAGCGCCGAGATCGGCACCACGGCCAGATCGGGAGCCTCCAGCCGGGCCGCGAACGAGGTGAACTCGTCGGCGATCTTCTCGAAGACGTCCCGGTCGTACCCGACGAGATCCATCTTGTTGACGCACAGGACGAGGTGGGGCACCCGCAGCAGCGAGCACAGGAACGCGTGCCGGCGGGACTGCTCCAGGATGCCCTTGCGGGCGTCGACCAGGATCAGCGCCAGGTCGGCGGTGGACGCCCCGGTGACCATGTTGCGGGTGTACTGGATGTGCCCCGGGGTGTCGGCGATGATGAACTTCCGCCGAGGTGTGGCGAAGTACCGGTACGCGACGTCGATCGTGATGCCCTGTTCGCGCTCGGCCCGCAGCCCGTCGGTGAGCAGCGCCAGGTTGGTGTACTCGTCGCCGCGCGAACGCGACACCGCCTCCACCGCTTCGAGCTGGTCGGTGAAGATCGACTTGGAGTCGTAGAGCAGCCGTCCGATCAGGGTCGACTTGCCGTCGTCGACGCTGCCGGCGGTGGCGAAGCGCAGCAGGTCGACCCGGCCGAACGAGGGTTCGGCCGGGGCCTGCACGGGCGCGGTCAAGTCAGAAGTACCCCTCGCGCTTGCGGTCTTCCATGGCCGCCTCGCTGAACTTGTCGTCGCCACGCGTCGCGCCGCGTTCGGTGATCCGGGTTCCGGCGACCTCGGCGATCACCTTGTCGATCGTGTCGGCGTCCGAGCGCACCGCGGCGGTACCGGACGCGTCACCGACCGTGCGGTAACGGACCCGCCGCGTCGACGACGTCTCGCCCGCCCGGAGCGCCACGAACTCGTTGACGGCGTACAGCATGCCGTCGCGGTCGACGACCTCCCGCTCGTGCGCGAAGTAGATGGCGGGCAGTTCGATGCGTTCCCGGGCGATGTAGTGCCACACGTCCAGTTCGGTCCAGTTCGACAGCGGGAACACCCGGATCGACTCACCGGCGTGGATCCGGGCGTTGTAGAGCGTCCACAGTTCGGGGCGCTGGTTGCGCGGGTCCCATTGGCCGAACTCGTCGCGGAAGCTGAACACCCGCTCCTTGGCGCGGGCCTTCTCCTCGTCGCGGCGGGCCCCGCCGAACAGCGCGTCGAAGCGGTACTTCTCCACCGCGTCCAGCAGCACCGGGGTCTGGATCCGGTTGCGCATGCCGTCGCCGGACTCCCGTACCAGCCCCGAGGCGATCGCCTCCGGCACGCTGGCGACGATCAACTGGACGCCCAGGTCGGCGACCCGCCGGTCGCGGTACGCGAGCACCTCCGGGAAGTTGTGGCCGGTGTCGACGTGCATCACCGGGAACGGGATGCGGCCCGGGGCGAACGCCTTCTGCGCCAGCCGGAGCATCACGATCGAGTCCTTGCCGCCGGAGAACAGCAGCACCGGGCGCTCGAACTCGGCCACGACCTCGCGCATCACGAAGACGCTCTCGGCCTCGAGAGCGTCCAGGTGGGAGACCCGGTAGGCAGCCGTCATCGCATCCAGACCCTTCATCGGGTACGGCTCAGCCGGCCAGCCTGTCGAGCGCGGCAAGCAGCCGGGGCGCCAGATCTTTGCGGCACACCGCGAGGTCCGGCAGCCGGGGGTTGCGGCGATTGTATTCCAACGCCGAGCCGTCCAGGCGGGACGCGTGCAGCCCGGTGGCCGTCGCCACAGCCACCGGCGCGGCCGAGTCCCACTCGTACTGGCCACCGGCGTGCACGTAGGCGTCCACGTCCCCGTCGATCACGGCCGCGATCTTCGCCCCGGCCGATCCCATCGGGACCAGTTCGGCGCCGATCTGCGCCGCCAGGGCGGTCAGGAACTCCGGTGGCCGGCTCCGGCTGACGGCGAACCGCAGCGGTCCCCCGGCGGCCGCGGTGACCGATAGGGGCGGATACGGCGGTACCACATCGGTGGCCAGGACCCGGTGCTGGGCGGGCAGTGCGACGGCCCCGGCGGTCAGGCGCGCCGGGCGCCCGCCCACGCCGGGCG
>JAVHWE010000320.1:0-7100 GCA_032160285.1 Micromonosporaceae bacterium
GATCGCCAGCGTCCGGGTACTGCCGGAGATTCGCGGCGAGAAATCCGAGCCGCTGCCGGATGTCCTCGGCGCCGCACTCCTCACCGCGGCGATCGGCGCGTTGGCGCTCGGCCTCGTCCAGGCCGACGTCTGGGGCTGGACGTCGGTCGGCGTCCTGAGCTGCTTCGCCGCCACGCTCGTTCTCGGCGGCTGGTTCATCAGCCGTTCGAGGACGCACCCGTCGCCGATCGTCGAACTGCCGCTGCTGCGGCTACCGTCCTTCGGTCGGCCGACCATCGCGACGCTGCTGTTCACCGTCGCGTTCCTCGCGATGATCTTCTCTGCGGCGCTGTGGGCACAGAACGTGTGGGGATACTCCGCACTCAGGACCGGCCTCGCGATGGCACCGGGTCCGCTGATGGTACCGGTGCTGGCCATCAGCGCCGGGCCGCTGGTCAAACGCATCGGCGCCGGTCCGGTGGCCGCGCTCGGCAACCTGCTGCTCGGCGCGGGCGTGCTCTGGTGGGTGCTGGCCGTCGATCCGACTCCCAACTATGCGGTGGGATTCCTGCCCGGCCTCATCATCGGCGGCATCGGCGTCGGTCTGGCCCTGCCCACGCTGATCGCCGCGGCGACCACCTCCCTGCCGCCGCAACGGCTCGCCACCGCGTCGGGCATCATCAACATGGCCCGTCAGGTCGGTGCCGTGCTCGGCGTCGCCATGCTGGTGAGCATTCTCGGCTCACCGGCGACGCCGGCCGCCGCGGTCGACGCCTTCCGCAGAGGGTGGGTCGCCATCGTCGTGGTGTGTGCGATCGCCGCGGTCGCCGCCATCGCCATCCGTCGGGTGGCTCCCGCTCCGGTCACGCGGCCGCAGCCGGCGACGGCCACCGCGGCATACTGACCGGCGTCAAGCCGGCGCACGGTAGATCTTGGACGGGTGTGCCTTCCTGGGTGGCACACCCGTTCAAGACCGCGAAGACGTTAGCGGCGAACGCGTGTGCCGACGCGTTAAAGGGGCATGTTGCCGTGCTTGCGGTTCGGTGACGGCTTGCGCTTGTTGCGCAGCATCGCGAGTCCACATGCGACGGCGGACCGGGTCTGGCAGGGATCGATGACGTCGTCGACGAGCCCCCGCTCGGCCGCGTGGTAGGGGTGCACGAGCTGGTCGGTGTACCGGGCAACCAGTTCCGCCCGTAGCCGGGCCGGGTCCGCCGCGGCGGCGAGCTCCCTACGGAAGATGACGTTCACCGCACCCTCGGCCCCCATCACCGCGATCTCGTTGGTGGGCCACGCCAGCGACAGATCGGTACCGATCGAGCGCGAGTCCATCACGATGTAGGCGCCGCCGTACGCCTTGCGCATGATCACCTGGATCCGCGGCACGGTGGCCTCGCAGTACGCGTACAGCAGCTTGGCGCCGTGCCGGATGATGCCGGCCGACTCCTGCTGGGTGCCGGGGAGGAAGCCCGGAACGTCGACAAGGGTCACCAGCGGTATGTTGAACGCGTCGCAGAACCGTACGAATCGCGCCGCCTTCTGGGATGCGGCGATGTCCAGCACGCCGGCGAACACCAGCGGCTGATTGCCGACCACGCCGACAACCTCACCGTCGATCCGGGCGAGCACGCAGATCACGTTGGCCGCCCAGTGCTCGTGCAGCTCCAGGAAGTCACCGTCGTCGACGATCTCGGCGACCACCGACCGCATGTCGTACGGCTTGTTCGGTTCGACCGGCACGATCTCCGCCAGGCGCGGCCGGTGGTCGGTGGTCGCGCCGGACGGTGCCGTGGCGGGCGCCGGATCCACGTTGTTGCTCGGTAGCAGGGAAACGAGGTACCGCACACCGTCGAGGCAGCTCTCCTCGTCGTCGTAGACGAACGTGGCCACCCCCGACCGTTCACCGTGGACCTCCGCGCCGCCGAGCTCGGCGTGACCGACCCGTTCGCCGCTCACCGCCTCGACGACGTCGGGCCCGGTCAGGTACATCTGCGCGGTGTCGGCGACCATGAACGTGAAGTCGGTCAGCGCCGGGGAGTAGGCCGCTCCCCCGGCACACGGCCCGAGCACCACGCTGATCTGTGGTATCACGCCGGAGGCCTCGACGTTGCGCCGGAAGATCCCGCCGTAGCCGTGGAGGGCGGCCACCCCCTCCTGGATCCGGGCACCGCCGCTGTCGTTGAGGGCGACGAGCGGGGATCCGGTGGCGATCGCCAGGTCCATCACTTTGTGGATCTTCGCGGCCTGAGCCTCACCGAGCGACCCGCCGAAGATGGTGAAATCCTGGGCGTACACGAAGACCCGGCGACCCTCGATCGTGCCGGAACCGCACACGACGCCGTCGGTGTGTGGGCCGGGACCGTCGCCGACCTTCATCCCGCGCGCCTGGTGACGGCGGTACATTTCGATCTCGGTGAACGAGCCGGCGTCGAGCAGCAGCGCCAGCCGCTCCCGGGCGGTGCGCTTGCCGAGCGCGTGCTGACGATCGACGGCGTCGCGGCGGCCGGCCACGATCCGATCGTGCAGCCCGTCGCGCTGCTGACGCAGTAGCCGCATCGATCGCGCCGGCGGCGGCACGACACGCCGACCGTTCGTCTTCGCGCCATCGTGAGCGTGGCCGTTGACGCGCTCGCCGGCACGCTGCACGTCCGGTGCGAGCTCATACTCCGACGTGGTCACCGGCGGATCATCCTCGTGCCGTCCGTGCCCCCGGCAGGCCGGCGGTCGCACCGTTGGATCCACGTACGGTGATCGACAGATCCGTATAGGGCGCCAGCGCTTCACGCAGCTCCGCCGGCACCCGCGCCGGGACCGTCTCCGTGTTCGGGCCGCGCATGCAGGCGATCCGCTGCCGTCCGGTGGCGACCAGATTCTCGATACCGGCACGCAGTTGGACGTACTCGAAACTGAACTGGATCTGGGTCTGGGTGAGTTCCTCCAACCGCATCCGGATCGACAGGTCGTCGAACGCGGTGATCTCGGCGAAGAAGTCGCACTCGACCTTGAGGGTGAACAGCTTCAGGTCCTCCCGTAACTCCGCGAGCACACCGGGCGCCTTCTCCTTCAGGAACATCTCCCGGCAACGCCCCTGCCAACGCAGGTAGTTCACGTAGTACACGTTGCCGACGAGATTGGTCTCCTCGAACCCGACGACGTGGCGGATCTCGTAGTAGCCGGACATGTCACCGCTCCCTTCCGGCCAGTACGGCGAAGACCACCGGATCGGGCCGATCGTTGACGGTCGTCACCCAGGTCGCGATGTGGGCATCGCCCGCCGACAGCAGCGCCCAGCCACCCGGCTGGACCCGGTCCACCACCAAGGCCTGCGCGGTGGCACCGGCCTTACGCAGACACTCCAGCGCACTCCACACCCGCGTACTGGCCACGGCCGTCGGGTCGCCGGTTTCGACCGCGAGCAGGTCGCGAACGGCGACCTGGTCGGCGCCGATCAGGTCGGTCCAGTCCACGGTGGCGCGCTCCACAACGGACTCCACGTCACAGCTGAGGCGTCCGGATCCGGCCACCACCAGGGTCAGGCCGGCGCCGTGCGACGCGGAGACGGTGACGCCATCAGCCTCCGGCCGACCGTCGGGCCGGTAGCGCAGTCGCACCGGGCGGCCCAGGGCCCGGCTCGCCGCGAGCTCGGTCTGCGCCCGCCGATCGCGGGTGGAACCCTCGCCGACTCCTACCGGGTCCGGCTCGACGACCACGGCGCGACACCCGGCCGGTACCCGGTCGGCCAGTACCCGCTCCAGGGAGCGCTCAAGGTGGGAGCCGAGCAGCGAGGGTACCCACGGTCCGGCGCCGTCCCGGTTACGCACGGCGCGCAGGGTCAGCCCCTCCCAGCGCTCCACCATCGCGCCGGACGGGTCGCGCACATCCAGGTCATAGGTGTACGTGTCGCCGTCCCGGGACCGCTCGCGCGCGTCCAGCACGATGTACTCGGTGTTCTGGTCGGCCGGATCGGCCAGGTACAGCCGCTCCACCCCCATGGGCAGCAGGGTGGCGTCCGGGACGCAGCACTGCAGCGCGTGCATCATCGCGTCGCGGGTGCCGGGATCGGCCAGCACCAGGTCCTGCGGCAGGAACGGCGCGAACCACGTAGCGGGGGTGGCGGTCGAGATCTCCGCGACGGCGCGCCTGGCACTCGCCTGCCGGTAGGCGAGCAGCCGCTGGAATCGCTTGCCCTGGAACAGCACCCCGCCGTACAGGTCCGCGACGGGATCGATCGGTACGACCGGCAGCGCCGGCCCGTCCGGCGTCCGCGCGCCGGGCAGCGCCGGCCGGTCCGGCGTCCGCGCGCCGGGCAGCGCGGGCCGGTCCGGCGTGCGCGCGCCGGGCAGCGCGGGGCGGGGCAGCCGCAGGCTGGCGCGGAAATGGTCGGCGCCGAACCCGGTTTCCTCGCTGCGGATGACGACATCCACCGTTGTGGGGTCGCGGACCAGCGCGGCCACCCGGATCGTCGTCGAGCTGCCCGGCCGTACCACGATCGGCCGGAGGAACTCCACGTTCTCCAGCAGCGGCGGGCCGCCGTGCCCGGTCAGCGCGCCGGCGACCTGGGTCATCGCCTCCATGCCCATCACAGCGGGGAACAGCAGGTCGCCGTCGAGCAGGTGATCCTCCAGGTACGGGTCGCCGCCGGCGGTCAGGTCCGCCTCGGTGATCAGTTCGATGCCCGGGTAGTGCACCGGCACCCGGTCGACGAACCGGTGCAACGGGAGTTCGGGGTGGTCCATGGTGAGGGTCGGCAGGCCCGCGGCCCGGCCGCTGACCACCAGTACCGGTCCGGCCGACGGGTCGGCAAGCACCCGCCGCAGGACGGCGATCCCGCTGTCGGTGGAGATCGGCGTGATGCCCTCCCGCATCAGCGCCTCGACTACGCCGAGCCGCTCCCCCATTCCCGCGCCCGACCACACCGACCACTCCAGGGCGAGCACCCGGGTACGCGGATGCTCGCGCTGGAACCGCACGGTCAGCTCGGTCATCCAGTCGTTCGCGGTGGCGTAGTGTGCCTCACCGCGCAGACCGGCGCGGCCGATGATGCTGCCGAAGGTCACGAGCAGCTTGATCCGCTCTGGATCTACAGTGGACAGCACGGTACGCAGTCCGCTGATTTTGGGGGCCAGGGTCTGCCGGAAAGCCTCTTCGGTCAGCTGGGGCAGCGCGCTCGGCTCGTTGCGGCCGGCACCGTGCAGGACCGCCGTGACCGGGCCGAGTTCGGCCTGCATCCGGTCGACCGCCGCCCGGACCTGCTCCGCCGACGTGACGTCGGCGCGCTCGTACCGGTACGCGATGCCGGCGGCCTGGATCCGGGCCAGGTTCGTGGCGAGTTCGTCGTCGCGCGCCGGGTCCGCCCGCCCGATCAGGGCGAGCTTCGCCGACGAGTCGGTCGCCATGGCGATCGCGCACTCGGCCGTGATGCCCTTGCCGCCGCCGGTGACGAGCAGGACATCGTGGCCGCCCAGCGGCGAGGCGACGAGCGTCGAGGGCGGCAGCGCGCGCAGGATCGGTACCGTGCGGACCCCGGCCGCGTCGTAGCGGACCGAAGAGAAACCGGTCGTCGCCGCGGCCTCGGAGACGACCCGCGCGATCGCGCCGTCGAGCGCTTCCACAGTGCCCGGTGCGGTCTCGGCAAGCTCGACCACCGTGGTCGGCACGCTCGGCGCCTCCAGGTGCAGGGTCTTGGCAAGGCCCGCGGCGCCGAACCGGTTCTGCACGACGACGAACCTGAGGCCGCTCCGCCCGGCGAGGACTGCCTGGCCCGCCCGCAGAAACAGGTCCACATGGGACTCGTCGCACTCATCGGGCAGGCACAGCAGCACGCCGTCGCCGATACCGGCCTCGGCGAGCGCGGTCCGCAGCGGTTGCGCCAGGGGATGGCCGGGTGAGGCGTACCCGGTCCATTCGGCCGTGGCGACGCCGGCCGGGTGGCGCACGGCTCGCGGCTGTTCGACGTACTCGACCGCGAACGGCCGGACCCAGGGCGCCACGCCGGGCGGCTGCGTAGCGCCCTGGTCGGCACCCTGGTCGGTCTCGACCAGGCCGTCGATCAGCTGAGCGAGCTCGCCGAGGCGCACGGTGGCGAAGTTCGCGGTCGCCGCCAGCGTCGGGCGGCCCAGTTGCCGGGTGACGTGGTTGACGATCTGACCGACGGTGATGGAGCTCAAATGCAGGTCGTCCAATGGATGGGCGGCCGCGCCGATGCTCTCCAGCGGCAACTCGACCCGCTCGGCCACCATCCGGCGCAGCAGGTCGAGGGTGGATTGCGAACCGCCACCGGCCTCGGTCGGCGCCGCGTCGGCGGCGGTCGCGATCAGACCGCCACCCGCGCCGTCGACCTCCCGGGACACGTCGGTGTCCCGGGGTACGTCGATGTCTCGGGACAGCAGGTCGGCGTCGATGGCGGGTGCCTCCTCGCAGGGGCTGGCCAAAAACGTCATGTCGCCGTCCAACGGCAGCGGACGCAGCGCCCGGTCGGCGAACAGCGCGTCGACATCCAGGGGCGCGCCGAGGGCGTACGCGGCACCGACGGCCTTCAGCAGTGGGATCAGCGAGGGGCTGTCGGTGTCGATGGCCAGCACCGGCGTGCCGGGCGCGATCTGCTCGAGCAGGCCGGCCAGCACCCGGCCGGGGCCGACTTCGAGCGCCAGCTCGGCTCCGTCGACGGCCCGGGCCGCCGCCTGATGGAACAGCACCGGGCGCAGCACCTGATCGCGCACCAGGGCGCGCAGGTCGGCGTCGGGGTCGACGAGGTCGCCGGTCACCGTCGACACGACCGGACGGTCCAGCCGCCCGAACTCGAATTCGGCCACCTTTTCGGCCATCACGTCCGCGGCCGGTTTCACCAGCGGGGAGTGGAACGCGTGAGACACGTTGATTCGGGTTGCCACCACACCGTTCGCGCCGGCGCGGGCGCAGATCCGATCGACGTCCGCGGCGGGTCCGGAGATCACCGTCTGGTTCGGCCCGTTGTACCCGGCGATGACCACGTCCTCGCCGCTGATGAGCTGTGTTGTGGTCGCCGGGCCGGCCGCGAGTCCGGCCATTGCCCCGCCGCCGCGGCTCGCGGTCGCCATCACCTGACCGCGTACCTTGGCGAGCCTGGTCAGACGCGTGCCGTC
>JAVHWE010000345.1:0-5420 GCA_032160285.1 Micromonosporaceae bacterium
GGCCACTCGCCGGCCGGTGAGCTGCTGCTCCTGCTCAACGTCGTCAAGCCACGCAACTTCATGCCGGTACACGGGGAGTGGCGGCACCTGCGCGCCCACGCCCGGCTGGCCCTGGAGTCCGGCGTGCCCACCGACCGGGTGGTGATCTGCGAGGACGGTGACGTCGTCGACCTCGTCGACCGCAAGGTCCGGCTCGCCGGACACGTCAAGGCCCGGTACGTCTACGTCGACGGGCTGGCCGTCGGCGACGTCGGCGAGTCGCTGCTGACCGAGCGGCGCATTCTCGGCGACGGCGGGTTCATCGCGCTGACGGTGGTGGTCGACTCGGTGACCGGCAAGGTCGTCGGCGGCCCGACGGTGTCGGCGAAAGGCTTCTCCGAGGACACCTCGGTGTTCGACGCGGTGGTGCCGCTGGTGACCGAGGCGCTCGACCGGGCCGCCGACGAGGGCGTCACCGATCCGCACCAGCTCCAGCAGATCGTGCGCCGTACCGTCGGCCGGTGGGTCAACGACAAGTACCGGCGGCGTCCGATGATCGTGCCGACGGTGGTCGAGGTCTGATCGGGGGCGCGGGCCCCGACCTCGGTACCGGACGCCGGCCGACCAGCGTGCCGGGGTCGATTTCGACCGTGGTCAGCTCACCGTGGCCGATCATCAGCGGCAGCGTGGCCCGCTCGCCGGCCGGGTACAGTGTCGTACGCCAGCTGAGGTCCGGGCCGAGCAGTCGCACCACGATCGCCGGTACCGGACACAGGTGCTCCCACCAGGGTTGCAACTCCACCCGCCAGTAGCAGGGGATGTTGGCGGCGGTGTACAGCGACGTCTTGGTCACCCGACCCGCCGTGGTCGTCGGCGGTGAGATCACCTCGATCACCGAGTGGACCTGGGCCGCCGGGATCCCGCGCGGAGTCTCCTCGGGATCGGCCGTCGTCACGATGAGATCCGGTGTCGGACCGTCGCCGCCGGGCAGCCGCACGGCGCAGTTGCGGATCACCTCGACGTCGCCGGTCGGGGCGCCGGCGAGAATGGCGCCGGCCAGCAGGGTACGCAGCCGGTCGGCGGCCAGGTTGTGCCGTGGCTGGGCGGCGGGCGACACGACGAGCTCACCTTCCAGCACCTGGTAGCGCAGCGGGGTGGGGGTCAGTTCGAACAGCGTGTCCACAGTGAAGGGCGGCCGCAACCATTCGAGGTGCCTTCCGAGCGCCGGCATAGATCCGTACCTCCCCGCCCGGAGAGTATGGCACCGGGGTTCGGACAATTCCGTCCGGGCTGGTGTCAATGTCACTGACCGGGCCGAGCCCATACGCTGAGGGGGTGGGAAACCGGTTCCTGGTCGGCCTGATCGTGACCGTCCACTTCGCCTTCGTCGCGTACGTGGTCGTCGGCGGCGTGCCGGCGATCCGCTGGCCCTGGCTGTTCTGGCCGCACCTCGCGGCGGCCGCGTGGGGGCTGTCCGGCCTGCTCATCCCGTTGGCCTGCCCATTGACGGTGGCCGAGGACTGGGCACGGCAACGGGCCGGCCAGGCGGCGCTGACCAGGGGATTCATCGACCGGTACATCACCGGTGTGCTGTTTCCGGCGCGGTACACGATGCCGGTCGTCGGGCTGGTCGCGCTGGTCGTGGTGGCGTCGTGGTTGCTCACCTACCGGCAGTGGAGCCTGCACCGGTCGGGCTGACCGAGTAGCCGCGTCGGTCCGACCGACCTGCCGGCGCGGCGTAGCCGGCTTCTGTGGCGGATCTTCGATACCGTGACAACGTGGTGGGTCGGCCCTCTCAGACGAACCGTCGCGCGGGCACCTCCACGCGCGGTTCGAGTCGGCGTGCCCCCGCCGGTACCCGGGCCCGCACCGCCCAGGGCCGCAAGGCGGCCAAGCAGCGGGAGGCGCTCGCCCGACGGCGGGCCGCCGCCACGCGCCGGCGACAGGCGTACGCGACCGGCTTCGGCCTCATCGGCCGGGCCTTCGGCGGACTCTGGATGGGTATCGCGCACGCCCTCGGCTGGGTGGCCCGCAGCATCGGGCGGCAGGCCGCCACCGCCCGCGAAATCGACGCCGAGCACCGGCGCGACGGTGCCGGGTTGACTCTGATCGCGGTCGCGCTGCTGCTCGGCGTCGCGATCTGGGGCAACTCGGGCGGGCCGACCGGGCAGTGGCTGTCCGACACCGTCCGGCTGCTGTTCGGCTCGATCGCCGTCGCGATACCCGTCCTGCTGCTCGCGGCGGCCATCCGGTTGATGCGTTCGCCGGCCGACCCGGCGCACCGCGGCCGCGTCATCGTCGGCTGGACCGCCGTGTTCCTGGGCCTGGCCGGCCTGCTCCACCTCGGCTTCCACTCCCCGACCACGCCGGCCGCCATGGACAAGGCCGGCGGCCTGCTCGGCGGTGCCAGCGGCGGCCTGCTGGCCAGTGCGGTCAGTACCTGGGTGGCGGTCCCGGTGCTGACCATGTTGAGCATGTTCGGACTGCTGGTGATCACCGCCACTCCGGTCAATCAGGTGCCGCGCCGCCTCGGCGAGCTGCGTGACCTGCTCACCGGTCGGTCAGCCGCCGGCACCGGGCTCGACCCGCTCGACGAGGATCTTGTCGGGCAGGGTCCGCTCGACGACGTCGAGGCCGAGGCGCTGGCGGGGCGTCGTCGCTCGGCCCGCCGCCGGCAGGGCGCGCTTTCGACCCGCGGGCCGGACCCGGATCAGGACCCGGCGGACGGCTCGGATCCGTACGACCCCGACCGCCACGACACGGTCGCCTTGCCGCGCCAGACCGCACCGCCGGCCAAGCCGAAGGTCCGGCAGCCGAAGCCGCCGCCGGAACACTCGCCGATGCCGACCCGGGCCGAGCAGCTGGCCCTCACCGACGCCGACTACAAGCTGCCGCCGCCGAACCTGCTCGCCGCCGGTGACGCGCCGCGCGCCCGTACCCGCGCCAACGACGAGGTCATCCACTCGCTGACCGGAGTGTTCGAGCAGTTCAACGTCGACGCGGCGGTCACCGGGTTCACCCGCGGACCCACCGTCACCCGGTACGAGGTCGAGGTCGGGCCCGGCGTCAAGGTCGAGCGGATCACGGCGCTGACCCGCAACATCGCATACTCGGTGAAGTCGCCGGACGTGCGGATCATGAGTCCGATCCCGGGCAAGAGCGCGGTCGGTATCGAGATTCCGAACCTCGACCGGGAGAACGTGACCCTCGGCGACGTGCTCCGGTCGCGGGCGGCCACGTCCGATCACCACCCGCTGACGGTCGGCTTGGGCAAGGACATCGAGGGCGGCTACGTGGTGGCCAACCTGGCCAAGATGCCGCACATCCTGATCGCCGGGGCGACCGGCGCCGGGAAGAGCTCATGCCTGAACTCGCTGCTGGTGTCGTTGCTGAGCCGGGCCACCCCGGACGAGGTGCGGCTGCTGCTGGTCGACCCGAAACGGGTCGAGTTGACCAACTACGAGGGGATCCCGCACCTGGTCACGCCGATCGTGACCAACCCGAAGAAGGCCGCCGACGCCCTCGACTGGGTGGTCCGCGAGATGGACATGCGCTACGACGACCTGGCCGCGGCCGGGGTGCGTCACATCGACGACTACAACCGCAAGGTACGGGCCGGCAAAATCGTCGCGCCGCCCGGCAGCGAACGGGTGATCCGGCCGTACCCGTACCTGATCGTGATCGTGGATGAGCTCGCGGACCTGATGATGGTGGCCCCGCGTGACGTCGAGGACTCGGTGGTGCGCATCACCCAGCTCGCCCGCGCCGCCGGTATCCACCTGGTGCTCGCGACCCAGCGGCCCAGCGTCGACGTGGTGACCGGCCTGATCAAGGCGAACGTGCCGTCGCGGCTGGCGTTCGCCACGTCGAGTCTCGCGGACTCGCGGGTGATCCTGGATCAGCCGGGCGCGGAAAAGTTGATCGGGCGCGGTGACGCGCTGTTCCTGCCGATGGGGGCGTCGAAGCCGATCCGGGTGCAGGGTGCCTGGGTGACCGAGCAGGAGATCGCCGACGTCGTCAAGTTCTGTACCGACCAGCGCGAGCCCGAGTTCCGTCCGGACGTGACGGCCCCGCCGGTCGAGGAGCGCAAGAAGGTCGACGAGGACATCGGCGACGACCTCGCCCTGCTGGTGCAGGCGATCGAGCTGGTGGTCACCTCCCAGTTCGGGTCGACGTCGATGCTGCAGCGCAAGCTGCGGGTCGGGTTCGCCAAGGCCGGCCGGTTGATGGACCTGATGGAGACCCGCGGCGTGGTCGGCCCGTCGGAGGGTTCGAAGGCCCGCGACGTGCTCGTCAAACCCGACGAACTGCCGGACATCATGGCCGGGCTGCACGGCGAGGGCGAGTGACCAACCGGGCGCAACGCTGGCGGGAGCGCCGCCTCGGTAGGCTCGCGGCATGTCCGATACTCCGACCGGCGACCGCCGGGTGGCCCTGCTGACGCTCGGCTGCGCCCGTAACGAGGTCGACTCGGAGGAGTTGGCGGCCCGACTGGTCGCGGGCGGCTGGCAGCTCAGTACCGACGGTTCCGACGCCGATGTCGTACTCGTCAACACCTGCGGGTTCATCGCGTCGGCCAAGCAGGACTCGATCGACACCCTGCTCGCCGCCGCCGACACCGGCGCGAAGGTGGTGGCAACCGGGTGCATGGCCGAACGGTACGGCCGGGAGCTTGCCGACAGCCTGCCCGAGGCGGCCGCCGTGCTCGGCTTCGACCACTACCCCGACATCGCCGCCCGGCTCGGCGCGGTGCTCGACGGTGAGAAGATCCAATCCCACGTACCGCGCGACCGGCGCACCCTGCTGCCGCTGACCCCGGTCGACCGGCAGGACGCCGCCGATGTCGTGGTCCCCGGCCACGCCGGGCCCGGCCGTGCCGGGGCGGGATCGATGGGCCCCGGCCGTGCCGGGGCGGGCCGTGCCACGTCGAGCCTGCCCACGGTCGACGCGCACACGCCGGTCCACCTGCGCCAGGTGCTGCGCCACCGACTCGACGCCGGCCCGGTGGCGTCGCTCAAGCTGGCCTCCGGGTGCGACCGGCGGTGCTCCTTCTGCGCCATCCCGACGTTCCGCGGCGCGTTCGTCTCGCGTACCCCCGACGAGCTGCTCGCCGAGGCCGAGTGGCTGGCCCGCTCGGGCGTCCGGGAGCTGGTCCTGGTCAGCGAGAACTCGACCTCGTACGGCAAGGACCTGGGCGATCCGGCGCTGCTGGAAAAGCTGCTGCCGCAGCTCGCGCGCGTCGACGGCATCGTGCGGGTACGCGCCTCCTACCTCCAGCCGGCGGAGACCCGGCCGGGCCTGGTCGAGGTGCTGGCCACCACGCCGGGTGTGGCGCCCTATTTCGACCTGTCCTTTCAACACGCCAGCGAGCCGGTACTGCGCCGGATGCGCCGGTTCGGCTCGACCGAACGGTTCTGGGACCTGCTGGCGTCGGTACGCGG
>JAVHWE010000028.1:0-4460 GCA_032160285.1 Micromonosporaceae bacterium
GTCAGGACCATGCCGAGCGCAACCGCGCAGACTCCGAGCATCGACGCAACTGTGATCACACACGTACCTTCGCCCGACGGTGATCCGGTCCGCGAGAGCCAATCCGGCAGTCGTGGCCGGTGTGCTCACCCATCAAGTGGCCGGGTGTTCACCCGTCAACCAGGGCAACCGGGTCGCCGACCGCGACATGGCCGGGTTCGACTACCGAGCCGTATACGCCGAGACAGACCTGGCGTTCGCGGGCGATCGTCTCCAGTACCACCGGATCCCGGCGCGCGGTGACCGGGTCGATGTTGACCACGCCGCAGCGCTTGTCTCGCCGGTCGACCCGCATCCGGATCCCGCCCACGCGCAGTACGCGGCCCACCCAGGTGTCCTC
This sequence comes from Micromonosporaceae bacterium, assembly GCA_032160285.1. Lineage (GTDB taxonomy): Bacteria > Actinomycetota > Actinomycetes > Mycobacteriales > Micromonosporaceae > Planosporangium. The sequence goes on from JAVHWE010000028.1 coordinate 380, forward strand.
GGGAAAGGGCTCGTCGCCGATGGTGTCGATCAGCAGGTTGGGCCGGAACCGCAGCACGTCGATGTCGGCGCCGACCAGCGCCTGGAGACCGGTGATCGTCCGGATCGTGATGAGCGACAACGGCATGCTGTCGAAGACCCCGCGGTCCTGCTTGAGGACCCGTACCCCCTCGCCCAGTTCGGCGGCCAGTGCCGGGTCCGCCACGTCGTACTCGTCGCCGGTCGGGGTACGGACCAGCGTCGGGGAGGTATCGGGCCTGGCGGCGTCCGTGAAGAACGGCCGGTAGTGGTTGAGGTCGTTGCGTTGGCGCAGGGTCAGCCAGGGAAAGCCATTGCGCTGCTGGCCGTCGCGGATGAACGCCCAGCGGCGGTCACCGGCCAGCCCGTACCAGGTCACGTCGACCTCGTCGAGGATCTGGGTGCCCATCGACTTGACCGGGTACCGGCGCAGCGCCGCCACCCGGCCCACGACACCGGACGGATACGACGAAGGCGTGGTGGACATCGGGCTACCTCCTGAGTGAGGAGGCGCCCTTGCATCTGGGGAACCGGATCGAGCGTGGCGGACCGGGTCCGTCGCAGCGCCTCTCGACTCGGCTGTGCGCACTACCGCCACCATACCGAGCTTGCGCGGTGTCGGTGGGGGCGGCCACGGCCGGAGCGGCCCGGCATCAGGATCCCGACGGAGACGACGCCGGTCGGTAGTTGCGTCGCGTGCGCCGCCCTGGTCGCGCGCCCTACGTCCGCGGGCCGTAGGGTCGGCGGCGGCGAAAGGGGTCGGGTGGCCGCACAATCACCAGCAGCCGGACAGGTACCGGGCCGCGGCATCTCGGCACGCCGTCGCGTCGGTGTGTCGGCGTTGGTCGGATTGCTTACCGGGGCGTTGTCGGCGCTGGTGCTGCCCGGCGCGTTGGCGCCGCTCGTCGCCTGGGACGTGGCGGCGATCACGTACCTGGTCTGGGTCTGGCACCGGATCTGGCGGCTGGATGCCGAGGCGACCGCCGCGGACGCCGTCCGCGAGGACCCGACTCGGGCCGCCGCGGATGCGCTGCTGTTGTCGGCGGCGATGGCGAGCCTGCTCGCGGTGGGATACGTGCTGGTGCGCGCCGGCTCCGGGGGCGGCCTACAGGAGGGGCTCCAGGTTGGTTTGGGAGTGGCCAGCGTCCTGATCTCCTGGGCGGTCACCCACACGGTGTTCGCGCTGCGGTACGCCAGCCTCTTCTACACCGGCCCGGACGGCGGGATCGACTTCCACCAGAAGGACCCGCCGCAGTTCTCCGACTTCGCGTACCTGGCCTTCACCGTCGGAATGACGTTCCAGGTCTCCGACACCGAGCTCAACACGCCGCCGATCCGCGCTCAGGTGCTGCGGCACTCCCTACTGGCGTACCTGTTCGGGACCGTGATCGTGGCGTTGACCATCAACCTTGTGGCCGGCCTGACCAAGTAGCGCGTGGCCCGGGATCGAGGTCAGATCGCCACGGCGGAGTCGACGGGTACCTCGGCGGCCGCGGCGCGTTTGGCCGGGTACCCGGCGGGTACGCGCTGGTCCGAAGCGATCCGGTGCGGGGGCGAGGAGTGGCGTCAACCCCGCTGAACTGACGAAAGGACCGGCCCGTGGCCACTTTCGGATACACCCTGATGGGCGAGCAGACCGGCCCGACCCAGCTCGTGGACGACGCGGTACGCGCCGAACAGGCCGGCTTCGACTTCGCCGTCAGCTCAGACCACTACTATCCGTGGCTCGCCGAGCAGGGGCATTCGCCGTACGCGTGGTCGGTCCTCGGGGCGGTCGCGTACGCGACGTCGCGGATCGGGTTGATGTCGTTCGTGACCTGCCCGATCCGTCGGTACCACCCGGCCGTGGTGGCGCAGAAGGCGGCCACCGTCGCGCTGATGTCCGACGGCCGGTTCACGCTCGGCCTGGGTGCTGGCGAGAACCTCAACGAGCACGTCGTCGGGGCGTGGCCGCACGTGACGCAGCGCCACCAGATGCTCGTCGAGGCCCTCGACATCATCCGGCCGCTGCTCGACGGCGAGACCGTCCACCACAGCGGCGACCACTTCGAGGTGCCAGCGGCCAAGCTGTGGGACCGGCCCGACGACGGGGTGCCGATCGCGCTGGCCGTCTCCGGGCCGTCGTCGTGCGAACTGGCCGGCGAGCACGCGGACGCGGTGATCGCGACCGAGCCCAAACCGGAGCTGTTCGAGCTGTTCGACCGCGCCGGCGGGGCCGGCAAACCCCGATACGGCCAGGTGCCGGTCTGCTACGGTCCGGACGAGGCGCAGTGTCGCAAGGTCGCACACGAGCAGTTCCGGTGGAGCGGTCTCGGCTGGCCGGTCAACGCCGAACTGCCCGACCACACCTCGTTCGCGGGTGCCAGCGCGTCGGTCACCGAGGACGACGTGGCCAAGGCGATCACTTGTGGACCGGATCTCGATTCCCACGTCCAGGCCGTCCGCACGTACCTGGATGCGGGTTTCACCCACGTTGCGCTGGTCCAGGTGGGTGCGGAGGGTCAGCGCGCGTTTCTGGACTTCGCCGACCGGGTCCTGCTCCCCGCACTGCGCCGACTCTGATTCCTCGCGGCAGCCGCCGCATCGACGGGCCGGCGGCACCCGGTTGAAAACTCCGTCGACAAACATCAGGCCCCTGACCAGCGTTCCCGCTGGTCAGCGCCTTCCGCCAGTCAGAGTGGCCGGATTCGAACCGACGACCTCTTCGTCCCGAGCAAGGTCAATTTCTCCGTGGGACATGCCGATTTGGCTATACGCGCTGCTCAAGACGTTGTTCCTCGTCGGTGCGTCGGAGTGCGAGCGGGGCCGGATCGCAAGGTGTGCTCCCCGCGTGCTCCCCGGACAGGAGGGCTTCCGAGGTCCGGGGCGGCATCCCAGAGCGCCCGGGTCCAGGGCGGGACGCCCTGGCCGCCGGAGGCGTTCCTCCGTGCGTGGAAAGCGGTCAACCCAGAGGCTTCCTTCGCAGCGAAGTGTGAGCGTTGGTGTGCGGGGAAGGCGGCAAGGGTACCTGCTTGAGAGGCGCACTTATCAGACCACCCGAGCACCGCTAAGGGAGGACCTTATGGAGTCCCGAACGCTCGGCCACGGATTGCACATTTCGGCGCTCGGTCTGGGATGCATGGGCATGAGCCAGAGCTACGGCCCGAACCCGGGCGACCGCGACGACATGATCGGTGTTCTGCGGGGTGCTGTCGAGCGCGGCATCACCTTCTTCGACACGGCGGAGGTCTACGGTCCCTACGTCAACGAGGAACTCGTCGGCGAGGCGCTCGAGCCGCTGCGCGACCAGGTCGTCATCGCCACCAAGTTCGGGTGGGACATCCAGAACGGCCGGTCCGTCGGCCTGGATAGCCGGCCCGAGCAGATTCGCCGGGTGGCGGACGGGTCGCTACGGCGGCTGCGCACCGATCGGATCGACCTGTTCTATCAGCACCGCGTCGACCCGGGCGTGCCGATCGAAGAGGTTGCCGGCACGGTGGCCGAGTTGGTGGCTGCGGGCAAGGTCGCGCACTTTGGGCTGTCCGAGGCCGGAGCGGGCACCATCCGCCGCGCACACGCCGTCCATCCCGTCACCGCACTGCAGAGTGAGTACTCGCTGTGGACGCGCGACATTGAGGCGGAGATTTTGCCGACGCTCGACGAGCTCGGCATTGGCCTCGTGCCCTTCAGCCCCCTCGGCAAGGGCTTCTTGACCGGCACGGTCGATCCAAACACCGAGTTCGCAGCCGGCGACATCCGCACCACGATCCCGCGGTTCAGCGAAGCGAACCGGGCCGCGAACCAGGCGCTCGTCGACCTTGTTGCGCAGGTGGCCAATGCGCACGACGCCACCCCAGCTCAGATCGCCCTCGCGTGGCTGCTCGCCCGCCGCCACTCGCTCGCACCGATCCCCGGGACCCGGCGGCTGTCTCGTCTCGACGAGAACATCGGCGCTACCCGGATCGAGTTGGTCGACGCCGACATGACCGCGCTTGATGAGGCCGCCACTAGAATCGGCGTGGCCGGCGCCCGGTACAACGAGGCCATGCAGAAGTTGACCGGCCTGTAAGCCGGCCGCCCGATCC
>JAVHWE010000315.1:0-4268 GCA_032160285.1 Micromonosporaceae bacterium
CGGAGGTACCGTCCATGAGAATCTCGCCACTGACGGCGCGGCCAAGCGGGTCGCAGGTTGGCACCGGCCGGCGCTGCGCGTCGGGCAGGCCGCTGGCCAGCGCGTCCAGGAAACCGGGGCCGCCGTCGGAGAGTGGCCGCGCGGTCACCTCATCGCCCGGCGCTACCTCGCGCCAACCGGTCCGGATCGCCGCCGCCACCTCGGCCGCCGACAGCGTGCCGGCGAACTTGTCCGGCCCCAGCAGTACCCGCATGGGTCGGGAGTCTGCCAGGTCACACCTCGGCCGGCCGACGCGCCGACGGGCGCGTGCAAGCATGGACGGCGTGACCTGGAATGAACCGTCGTCGACCGCGACCGCCCTGCTGCTGCTCGGCCGCGGTACCGATCTGAGCAGCGAGCGGGGCGTGGACTGCCCCGGCGACCTGCCCGCGCCCAGCGATCCCGACCTGGTGCGCAGGGCGGCGGCGGCCAAGGCTGCGCTGGGCGAGCGGGTGTTCGTGCTCGGCCACCACTACCAGCGCGACGAGGTGATCGCGTTCGCCGATGTCACCGGCGACTCCTTCAAGCTGGCGAAGGAGGCGGCGGCGCGACCGCAGGCGGAGTACATCGTGTTCTGCGGGGTGCACTTCATGGCCGAGAGCGCCGACATCCTCACCGGCGACCGGCAACGGGTCATCCTTCCCGACCTCGCCGCCGGCTGCTCGATGGCCGACATGGCCGCCCTCGGGCAGGTCGAGGAGGCCTGGGACACCCTGACCGAGCTGGGCCTCGCCGACCGGACCGTCCCGGTCACGTACATGAACTCGACCGCCGACATCAAGGGCTTCGTCGGCCGACACGGCGGTGTGGTCTGCACCTCGTCCAACGCCGGGCGCGCGCTGCGCTGGGCGTTCGAACGCGGCGATAAGGTGCTGTTCCTGCCCGACCAGCACCTGGGTCGCAACACGGCCGTCCGGGAGCTGGGCCTGTCGCTGGACGACTGTGTGCTGTACAACCCGTTCAAGCCCAGCGGTGGGCTCACCGCCGGCGAGTTGCGCGACGCCACGATGATCCTCTGGCGGGGGCACTGCTCGGTACACGGCCGGTTCACCCTGGACTGCGTCACCGAAGTGCGCGCGCGGATCCCCGGCGTCAACGTGCTGGTACACCCGGAGTGCCGGTACGAGGTGGTGACGGCCGCCGATCACGTCGGATCGACGGAGTACATCATCAAGACGATCGAGACCGCGCCGGCCGGTTCGGCCTGGGCCGTCGGTACCGAGCTCAACCTGGTGCGCCGGCTCGCCGACGCCCACCCGGACAAGACGGTCACCTTCCTGGAGCGGACCGTCTGCTACTGCTCCACGATGAACCGCATCGACCTGCCCCACCTGGTGTGGGCGCTGGAGGAACTGGTCGCCGGCCGGGTGCCCAACCAGATCAGCGTCGACGCGGGGACCGCGCGGTACGCCCGATCGGCGCTCGACCAGATGCTCGCGCTGCCGTAGACGCCGCCCACGCCGGGGTAGCGGGGCGTCGGATACCCGCTGGAGTCACCTTCCGATCCAGGTCAGTGACCCTGCGTTGACACGCTGGCGGGAATCTCGCTCGGCTTGCCGTTAGCCGGGCGCCACGCCTCGCCCGGGTCGTCAACGCGGGGATATGCTGCCCGGGCGAGATCGGGCGGTGATCTATCCGCGTCGTCGTCTGGACCCGTCCTCGCCCGCGCGCTGGAGGTTTTCGTTGAGCGACGTTCTCGTCGTGCACGGTGGTACCCCGCTTCACGGCAGAACCCGGGTCCGCGGCGCCAAGAACCTGGTGTCCAAGGCGATGGTCGCCGCCATGCTGGGCGACTCGCCGAGCCGGCTGTTCGACGTACCGGCGATCCGCGACGTCGAGATCGTGCGCGAAATCATGGAGCTGCACGGGGTCCGCGTGACGGACGGCGAGACCGCCGGTGAACTGGTCCTCGACCCGAGCAACGCCGGCCGCGCCGACGCCGACCAGATCAACGTGCACGCCGGGTCGAGTCGGATCCCGATCCTGCTGTGCGGCCCGCTGCTGCACCGGCTCGGTCACGCCTTCATCCCGGACCTGGGTGGCTGCAACATCGGCGGCCGGCCCATCGACTTCCACATCCAGGCGCTGCGCGAGTTCGGGGCGATCGTCGACAAGAGCGCCTTCGGCATGGACATCACCGCACCGAACGGGCTGCACGGTACCAAGCTGCGCCTGCCGTACCCGAGTGTCGGCGCGACCGAGCAGATCCTGCTGACCGCGGTGATGGCCGAGGGCGTCACCGAGCTGGGCAACGCCGCCGTCGAGCCGGAGATCGTCGACCTGATCTGCGTCCTGCAGAAGATGGGCGCGATCATCAAGCTGCACACCGACCGGGTCATCGAGATCGAGGGCGTGCGGCGACTGCGCGGGTACACCCACCGGCCGATCGCCGACCGGATCGAGGTGGCGAGCTGGGCCGCGGCGGCGCTGGCCACCCACGGCGACGTATTCGTCCAGGGCGCCCGGCAGGCCGACATGATGACGTTCCTCAACGTCTTCTCCACCGTCGGCGGCTCCTTCGAGGTGGACGACTCGCCGGTGGGCGGCGGCATCCGGTTCTGGCACTCCGGCGGCGAGCTGAGCCCGGTGGCGCTGGAGACCGACGTCCACCCCGGCTTCATGACCGACTGGCAGCAGCCGATGGTCGTGGCACTCACCCAGGCGAACGGCATGTCGATCGTGCACGAGACCGTGTACGAGCGGCGGCTCGGCTACACCGATGCCCTGGTCTCGATGGGTGCGACCATCCAGGTGTACCGCGATTGTCTCGGCGGCACCCCGTGCCGCTTCGGCCGGCGCAACTTCCTGCACTCCGCGGTGATCGCCGGGCCCAGCAAGCTGCACGCCGCCGACCTGGTCATCCCGGACCTTCGAGCCGGCTTCAGCCACCTGATCGCCGCGCTGGCGGCCGAGGGTACGTCGCGTGTCTTCGGGGTCAACCTGATCAACCGTGGGTACGAGGACTTCGAGGGCAAGCTCGCAGCTCTCGGCGCCCACGTCGAGCGCGCGTAACCCCCGAACGGCCCGCACGATCCGGTGCGCCGGTCGGATACCCTTTCGGCGTGCCGTCGCTCTTCCGCCGCAAGTCCGTAGACCTTGTCGAAACCGCCACGTCCCAGACCGATACCGCGCCGCAGGCCGCACCCCAGCGCAAGGCCTACACGCCGAGCAAGCAGGAGTTGGGCCGCGTCACCCCGAAGCGTCCCCGCGCCGGGGTCGGCCAGCAGGCGCCGCCGGCCGACCGCAAGGAGGCGGCGAAACGTTCCCGCGCACGGGAACGGTCGGCCCGGGCCGAGCAGCGGGCCGGCATGATGTCCGGCGACGAGCGTTATCTGATGGCGCGCGACCGGGGCCCCGAGAAGGGGTTGGTGCGTGACATCGTCGACTCCCGGCGGACCGCCGGCACGCTGTTCTTCACGTTCGCGTTCATCCTGCTGGCCATCTCGACGATCAAGGTCCTGCCGGCCCAGTACGTGCGGGCGGCCAACCTGGTGTGGCTGCTGCTCGGCGTCACCGTCGTGCTCGACAGCGCACTGATCTGCCGGAAGATCAACCGACTGGTCCGGGAGCGGTTCCCGAAGTCGCCGGTGAAAATGCCCAGCCTGTACATTTATGCCGTGATGCGGTCGCTCAGCTACCGGCGGATGCGGGTACCGAAGGCCAGGGTGGGCATCGGCGACAAGGTCTAACCCCGCTCGAAACTGGCGTTCATCCCTAATACCGGAGAAATCGGGGTGGGCCGCCTTGGCCGCGTCCAGGTTGACGCCGTAGCCTCGATCTCCAACCGGACCTGAGTTGGCGGCACTGGACGTGGGACGCTGGTGCCGCCCGACCACCACCGGGCCCGGGAGGGTTCTCTCGTGGGCGAGGAGATCTGAGCGTGAGCGACGAGCACCCGGATCAAGAGCCGGGACCCGCCGCACCCCCCTGGGCGTCGCTGCCCACCAACCCGCGGACCAAGCTCGCCGCCGCGCGCCCGGATCCCCGCCACGACGCCGATACCGACCCGGCGATCGGGGCCGGTCCTCCGCCGCCCTACCGGCCGCAGACGCGGCCCGACACCCGGCCAGACACCCGGCCCGAAAGACGGCCCGAGGCTCCCCGGCGGCCCGCGCGGGGCACCACCTACGGCGGGCCACGGTCCCCGGCGTCCGCGGCACCGGCCGGAACCGACGCCCCCACCCCGCCGGCCCACACCCCCCCGACACCGCCGCCCCCCGCCCCCCCCC
>JAVHWE010000369.1:0-7244 GCA_032160285.1 Micromonosporaceae bacterium
AGTTGGCCGGCCAGGCCGAAATCCTCCGGGGTGGTGAAGATGAGCACGGCGCCGTCCGACCGCCGATCCGGATCGGCGACCGGATCGACCACGGGGCCGCGCAGTCGCCATCGTGGCCGCAGCAGCGGCACCGGTTCGGTCACCCGGTCGGAGCCGCGCTGTCCGGTCCACCGGACGACCAGCAGGTCCTCGAAGACGACCAGCGCATCCCCGTACTCGTCGGCCACTACCACCCGGCACCGCGCGCTGCCCCGCTCGACGTCACAGTCACTCAGGACCGCGTACCCCGTCCGGGCGCGCGCGGGATCGCCGAGTAGCCGTACGCTGCGGACCGCGGCCGGAACGACGATCCCGTCGAGCGCGGCCGGGAGCACACCTTGCACGGCGTGCAGCGCGCTGTCGACGAGCCCCGCCGGCAGCGAGCCCACCTCGGCACCGGCCTCCCGCACGCCGTCCGGCTGCAGCTCAACCAGAGCTCCGCTCCCGGACCGGTACCGGCGGACCACCCGGCGGTAGGCGGGCCCGTAGTCGAGGCCGGCCGCCCGGGCGGTCCGGTAGATGTCGTCGCCGGACACCGGCTGGCCCACCCGCAAGGCGGCCAGCGCCACCGCCGGCTCCGGTTCGGACGGTCCGAAGCGGACCGTACCGGTGCAGTGCGTGACGTCCGTGTCCACGCTGAAGCCGACGGCATCGCCCGCCCGGCGCAGGGTCACCCGCACCGTCGTACCGTCGTCGGCGACCGCCAGCGGCCGGCGCCACCGCACGTCGTCCAGGGCGCAGACCCGCCCCAGATCAAGGGCCGAACCGGCGGCGCGCACCAGCTCGAGCTGGAACACACCGGCCACAACCGGTTGGCCGCCGACGCCATGGTCGGCGATCAGCCGGTCACCGGGATTCAGTGTGGTGACGAAGACCGCGCCGTCCAATGTGGGTGGACAGGCCTCGAAGAGGCCCGCCGCCGTCCCGTGCGGCTGCGGGTCGGAAACGGTCGTACTCAGCCAGTACCGGCCGCCGGCGAACGGGTAACCGGGTAACGGAACGTGCCGGTACCGACCCCAACCGGGCAGCTGCTGCCAGGGCACGACCGCACCGTCTACGTACGCCCGCGCCACCTCGGGTAGGCATCCTCGCCCAGCGAGCTCGATAAGATCCGCCGCTGGCCGGTTTACGGCCGCGGACGGCTCCACCACACCGGTCACGACGCGTGGGTCGGCCCGCCCGGCCAGATAGCTGACGATCCCGGCGCACAACTCATCCACTGTGGAGACGACGGCGGCCAGCCGCCATTCCAGCGTTTCCCGGCCCATCTGCAGGGTGGCGGCGATGTCGCGGAGCCTGCCACCGGCATTGATACTGTCGCCGTTGTCGGCGCTCAGCGCGGCGTGCAGCCGGGCGGCTAGGGTACGGAGCTGCTCCTCCGACTTCGCCGACAGCGGGACCACGTGCCGGCCGACCGGGTCGGCGGTGGGCGCCCGGCGGTCGGCGTAGTCCTGGAGAATCACGTGCGCGTTCGCGCCGCCCGCGCCGAACGAGCTGACCGCCGCGCGCCGTGGCTGGCCGTCCGTCGCGGGCCAGGGCAGCAGCCGCGTCGCGGGCCGGAACGGCGTACCGGCAAAAACGATCTTCGGATTTCCCGGTTCGCTGTGCAGGGTCGGGGCGATCGCATCGTGGGCGAACTGAAGCAGCACCTTTGTCACGCCGGCGATTCCGGCGGCCGACTCGGCGTGTCCGATGTTCGATTTCACCGAACCGATCGCGCAGAAGCCCCGTTCGTCGGTTGACGCGGCGAAGGCCCGGGCCAACCCGTCGACCTCGATCGGGTCGCCGAGCGCGGTCCCCGTGCCGTGCGCCTCCACATAGCCGATGCTGCGCGCCGGTACGCCGGCCCGGCGCAGCGCGTCGGCCACCACCCACCCCTGCGCGCGGGGCGTCGGCACCGTGTACCCGTTAGTTTTGCCGCCGTGGTTGACGGCGGTGGCCAGGATCAGCCCCCGGATGTGATCGCCGTCCGCCTCGGCCGCCGACAGCGGCTTGAGCACGACCGCGCCGACGCCCTCACCGGGCACGAACCCGTCGGCACCGTCGCCGAACGCGCGGCACCGGCCCTGGGTGGACAGCATCCGGAAATCCGACAACACCACCCACTTGCTCGGATGGACATTCACACACACGCCACCGGCGATGGCCATCCGGGATTCGCCGCGACGCAGGCTTTCGCACGCCAGATGCAGCGCGGTCAGTGAACCGGAACAGGCGGTGTCCACCACCATGCTCGGACCGTGCGCGTCGAGGAAGTACGAGAGGCGGTTGGCGGTGGAGAAGTCCATCGCCGGCGCGATAACCCGGTTGCCGCGCCCCCATTCCTCGGCACCGAGTAGCCCGTACGAGGCGCCGGTGACGCCGACGAAGACACCGAGCGCGTGCTGTTCACCACGGCGGGTCGCCTGATGCAGCAGCGCGCGGCCGTAGCCGGCATCCTCCAGCGCGCTCCACGCCACCTCACAGAGCAGGCGCTCCTTGGGATCCATCCGCTCCGCCTCGCGCGGCGCCACCGCGAAGAACGCCGCGTCGAAGCGGGCCACATCGCGCAGGAATCCGCCCCAGCGCCCGTACGACATCCCCGGCCGGCGCCCGTCGGGGGCGTAGTAATCGGCATGGTTCCAGCGGTCGGTGGGAATTTCCGTCACGCAGTCGCGACCGGCGGCGAGCGACTCCCAGAACTCGTCGAGATCCTCCCCACCCGGATACCGACCGGCCAGGCCGACGATCGCGATCGGTTCGTCGACCCGGCCGTCGCGGTCGGCGACGGGCGGTGCCGGCGACCGGGGTGCCTGCGGCCCGGCTTCGGGCACCGGTCGGGCGTCCGCTAGCTCCCCGGTGTGCGCGGCCGGTCCGGCGGTATCCGCCGGTGGTCCGGCGGCGTCCGCGGCTGGTCCGGCGGTGTGCGCCGGTTGTCCGGCGTCGTCCGCCGCGGTCAGGGCGGTCAGCCGGTCGCGGTGCGTGTGGACCAGCCGGGCGGCCAGTTCGGCAACGGTGCGGTACTCGAAGAACAGGGTGACCGGCAGCGGGCCGAGCGCTTCCTCCAGCGTCACGGTGAGCCGCTTGACCAGGATCGAGTCCACGCCGATGGTGGAGAACTCCTGGTCGGTACGGAGTTTGCCGGCGGGCAGTCGGGTGGTCGTTTCGACCAGGCCGACCAGCCAGATTTCGACCCGCGCGATCAGGTCCGAACCGGCCGGGGCCGGCATCGGCGGGGTTAGGCGGCCGGTCGGATCAGGGCGGCCGGTCGGATCAGGGCGGCCGGTCGACGGGACAGCGGTGGACGCCCGCCCGTTCTCCGCCATCCGGCCGGCCACGTAGTGCCGGCAGCGGTCGGGGTTGCCGTAGACCACCAGCGACTCCGCCCGGTGGGCGCCGTCGCCCGACACCGTGGCGGCGGCGTCGCCGATCGCCGCGGCCAACGCCCGCAGGCCCTCCTCGGCCGGCATGGCGACCATGCCCTGAAGCTCGGCGAGTACCTTCTTGTCCGACTCGGCCAGGTCCATGCCGCCACCGCGCCACAGCGGCCAGCAGACCGAGACGGTGGCTCCGAAACGCTCCGCCGCCCGTACCCGGGCCGTCCGGGCCGCGGCAAAGCCGCCCAACCCGCGATTGGCGGCGGCGTAGTCGCTCTGCCCGGCCATACACAGGTACGCGGCGGTCGATGAGAAGAGTGCGAAGAAGTCCAGGCGATCCGCGGCGGTGGCCAGGTCCAGGTTCCTTGCGCCGGCGAGCTTCGGTGTCAGTACCCGGCCGACCACCGCGTCGGGCTTGTTCACGATGTACCGGTCGTCGTTGATCCCCGCGGCGTGCAGGACGCCGTGGAGGGTACCGAACTCCTCGCGGGCGAGGCGTACCGCGGCCTCGACGTCGTCCCGATTCGACACATCCCCACGGTGGTAGATCGCCCGTCCGCCGTGCCGCTCCAGCCTCGCCATAGCATCCCGCCGGCGGCCATCCGGTTCGGACCGTCCTAGCAGGACGAAGCGAGCGCGATGGCGCTTGGCGAGCAGATCCGCCAGGAGCAGGCCAATGCCGCCGGCCCCACCGGTGATCAGGTAGGTGCCGCGCTCGCGGAAGGCGTGGCGCTGCACCGGTTCCGGCACCGGCCGTACGGTCCGCAACCACCGGCCGGCATCGTCGTAGCGGACCTCCGCACTGCCCGGCGTCGCCGCACCCAGCTCGGCGAAGGCCAGCCGCACCCGGTCGGGGAACGCCGCCGGCAGGCGCTGTGCCGCGATGGCGACGGCGCGGATGCGACGGTCCTCGAAGCCGGCGATCTGGCAGTACCCGCCGAGCACCGCGGCGACCTCCGGATGATCACCGGCTGCCATCACGCAGGCGATCGCGACCGGCCCACCCGCCCGGTCGGAGATGAGCGCCCGGACCGCCGGGTGGACCAGATCCAGTGCCCGCTCCGACTTTTCGGGCGGCGTGGACACCACGAAGACCACCCGGCGCACCGGGTGGCCGTCCGCACGCATCCGCTGCCACAGGCCGGCCCACGCGGCCTGGTCGGGCGGGTCCAACAGCTGCGCACCCGACACCCCCGGTACCGTCGAAACCAGGGTCGCTCCGGCGGGGCACGCGGCCGCGGCCGCCGGGTCCGTCACCACGACGACGTCCGCGGCGGTGGCCGCCACCGGCCCGGGCGGTGGACCCGGCGCCCGAGTCCAGCATGGGCGGAAGAACGCGAGCGAAGACCCGCCGGCTTCCGGACGGTCCCGCTGGAGCAGCGCGACCGCGTCGTCCACCGCGAGCTCGCCCTGGCTCACCCGCCGCAGGACGTCCTGCCGGAAACCGGCCGTGTCAGCGTTCATGAGTGGTTTCCGTTCTCGCTCGCGGATAACAGCCGGTCTACCTCGGGCACCGACATCTCTCCCTTTTGGAGCGCGGTCAGCAGCTCACGCCACCGCTGCGGCTCGTCGTGCCCCGCCGCCGCAGGGCTCGTCGTGGACGCCGTCGTCGGGGTCGTCGTGGACACAGTCGTCGTGGACACAGCCGACGGGCCCGTGGTCGGCGGTCGGTCCGGGTACGCCCAGTGCGGTTCCTCGGCGAACGGGTAGGTCGGCAGCGACACCCGGTACGGCCGCTCGTCGGCCCGGCGTAGCCGCGACCACGGCAGGGCACTCCCGGTCACCCACGCCCGGGCCCACCGCTGGAGATCCGCCAGGCTTGTCGCGGGCGTGGCGAGGTCGGCGGCCGGCCGCACCGGGCCGCGCGGATCCACCTCACCCCGGTACACCGCGGACACGTCCCCGGCCAGGTAGCCGGTGAGCGCCGCGGTCAGCTCCTCCCGGCTGGTCGCCAACACGGCCAGCCGGTGGCGCATCGAGTCGCGCCCCACTTGCAGCGTGTACGCGATATCGCGCAGTCCGGCCGCCGGCACCCCGTCGGACTCGGTCGTACCCAGGTGCGCCACCAGCCGGCGCACGTACTCGCGCAGCCGGTCATCGGTACGCGCGGAGAGCACCACCAGCTCCGGGCCAGCGCGGTCCACATCGGACCGGCGTGTGGCGGGCTCCTCGAGTAGCACATGGGCGTTGGCGCCACCGAATCCCATCGAGCTGACCGCCGCCCGCCGCCGTCCCGTCACGGGGGTCCATTCGCGCGTACGGTCGACGACGTAGAACGGACTGTGCTCGATCTCCAGCAGGGGGTTGAGGTCGGCGCAGTGGATGCTTGCCGGCAGCGTGCGGCAGCGCATGGCAAGGACCGTCTTGAGGACCCCCGCCAGGCCCGCCGCCGCCTCGAGGTGACCCATGTTCGACTTGATGGTTCCCAGGCCGCACCAGGCCGTCACCGCCTCATCCTCGGCGACCCCGGTCACATCGGCGAAGGCCTTGCGCAGCCCCCGCACCTCGATCGGGTCGCCCACCACGGTGCCCGTTCCGTGCGCCTCGACGTAGCTGATCGTGCGGGGATCGACCCCCGCCCGGCGGTACACCGCCGCGATCAGATCGGCCTGGGCGGCCGGGTTCGGAATCGTCAACGACTGCACGTGCCCGCCGTGGCTGATGCCGCTACCGAGCACGACCGCGTGCACGGTGTCCCGGTCGGCCAGCGCCCGGCTCAACGGCTTGAGCAACAGCGCGCCGACGCCCTCACCGCGCACGAATCCGTTCGCCCGGCGGTCGAACGTCATGCACCGGCCATCCGGCGACATCATGCCGAGCTGGCCGAGCGCCACGTACAGGCCCTCGGTGAGCAGCAGGTGGACCCCGCCGGTGATGGCCTGGTCGCAGTCGCCGGCCTGGATCGCGCGTACCGCGTTGTGCAGCGCCGTGAGCGAGCTGGAGCAGGCGGTATCGATGGTCTGGCTCGGGCCTCGCAGATCCAGCTGGAAGGAGACCCGGTTGGCGATGATGCAGTGCGCCAGGCCGCTGCTGGAGTGCGCCTCGCGGTCACGGCCGACCTCCGTCAGGTAGGCGTCGTAGTCGTGCGAGGTGGCGCCCACGTAGACACCGGTGCGGGTACCGGCGAGGTCGCCCGGTCGGTAGCCGGCGTCCTCGATCGCCCGCCAGGCCATCTGGAGGAACAGCCGCTGCTGCGGATCCATCAGGTCGGCCTCCAGCGGCGAGATCCCGAAGAATCCGGCGTCGAAGTGGGTGACGCCGTCGATGAACGCGCCCCACCTGCTGTTGGTCTTGCCTGGCTCGCGGCTGGGATCGCCGTACACGCGCCGCCAGTCGAACCGCTCGCCCGGGATCTCGGTCACCAGGTCGACACCGTCGCGCAGGTTGCGCCAGAGCGCCGGGAGGTCCGGCGAGCCGGGCAGGTTCGCCGCCAATCCGATGATCGCCACCGGTTCCGGCCCGGTCGGGGACGCCATCGCCACCGGCTGCTCGACGATCCGCGCGATCGGCCCCGCCGAGGCCGGCGGCTCGGACACGTCGACGGACCGGCCGGCGAACGCGTCGGCGGTCCGGCCGGCGAAGTCGTCGGCCGTGACAGGACCCGCAACCGACGGCGCGCGGGCTGCGCGGGCGGCGGGCGGCACCGGCGGCGGGGTTATCGGCGGAGTGGCCGGCGCGAACCGTCCGGCCACCGCGCGGCACGCTGACTCGTCACGCCTCAGCAGATCGGCGGCGAGTTCCGCAATGGTGGTGCACTCGTAGAGAAGTACCTTCGGCAGCCGTCCGAAGTCGGCCTCCAGGTTGCGGACGAGCTGAATGGCGCCGAGCGAGTCCAGTCCGTAGGCGTCG